>CASERY010000127.1 GCA_949290385.1 uncultured bacterium
CAGACATAATAAGGCCACCATATCGTCCCGGATTCCATCCGAATCGTCCGGACATGGTAAGACCGCCGTATCGTCCCGGATTCCATTCGAATCGTCCGGGAGTGAATCGTCCCGGGAATGGAGTGGTGAATCCCGGCGGGAGCCGTCCCAGCTATCGTCCCGGGGGTAACCGTCCCGGGAATGGAGTAGGGAATCCCGGCGGGAGCCGTCCCAGCTATCGTCCCGGGGGAAATCGTCCCGGGAATGGAGTGGTGAATCCCGGGGGAAACCGTCCCGGACAGCGTCCTGCGCAAAGACCGGGCAGTTCTCGTTCCGGCTTTAATTCCGGAAACAGGGGGGGAGGAAGTGTCAGCGGTGCAGGGCGGCCGGGAATTCCCGGAAGATCCTTTGGTGGTTCCAGACGCTGATGAGATGGATAAACAATCCGGATGATTCAAAGAGGCGTTAAAGAAGACCGTTTTTGGATCCAGAGAAAAAGAATAAGAAAAAGACAGACACCTTTGTTTTCGTGCCTGTCTTTTTTTTTACCTTTGATTTTATTCCTGCCTGCAGCACAATTCAGAATCACCTGAAATGCAGACAGTATGAAATTTTGCAGAAACCATATTCAGGAACTTGAAGATTCCCCGTTGATTTCAAGAACAAGTTGTTTGAAATAATCTCCACGCTCCCGGTAGTTCCGGAAAAGGTCCATACTTGCAGTGCCTGGTGAAAGCATGACGATATCTCCTTTCCGTGCTGCAGCGCAGGCAGCATGGACAGCCGTTTCAAAAGAACTGCAGTCTGTACAGGGAAAAGACTAGCTCAAAGCATTCCGGATTTTTTCTTTGCATCTGCCAAAGAGAAATGCCTGTTTAACAGGGGCAGCATGAGACTGGATTTCCTCAAAAATCATATCCTTGTCCAATCCTCCGAGCAGAAGGAGCACTCTGCCGTGTTCCGGGAAGGCATCCAGCGCTGCATTGACAGCATGAGGATTGGTTGCTTTGGAATCATTGACATAGCGTATGCCGTCTTTTTCGAGAAAGAGTTCCAGCCGATGGGCATCCGGACGGAAGGCCTGAAGTGTTTCCATGATTTCACGTTTGAACAGGATTTCATCGCCTTTCAAGGAACGGATCAATGCAAGGGCGGCCATGATATTTTCAGCATTATGGGTACCTTTGAGGGAAAGTTTCTGAAAATCGACAACTGTTTTGTCATGGAAAAGGATTTTACCGTCATGAGTCAATCTGAAATCGGCTTGAGTGTCCAGAGGATCCGAAGAAAAAATTGTGCAGGGGCGTCCGACGGGGAAAAAGCGTTCCCGCCAGGGATCCAGACTCCTTGAGAAGACAGCCTGTGTTTCTGGATCAGACATCAGGGAAAATTTGATTTGGGCATATTTTTCCATGGATCCATGACGATCCAGGTGATCGCTTGCCAGATTCAGCAGGGCTGCAGCTTGCGGATGAAAGTTTTTCATATGTTCCAGCTGGAAGGAACTTACTTCAACAACAAGAATGTCAATGTGCCCCTGTCTGACATTCATGACTGCATCACTGAGTCCGAATCCAATATTGCCTGCGCTCTGTGCATGGAAACCGCAGCCCTTAAGGAGCTGTGTTGTGAGTTCCGTGGTGGTGGTTTTTCCGTTGGTCCCGGTAATCGCGATAACGGGACAATCCGCAAAGCGAAGTGCAAATTCCAATTCCGGAACTATGACAGGGGAATGCTGTTCAAGAATGGAATACAATGCTGTGTCTGTCCGTATTCCCGGGCTGATGACCGCAGTGGAGAAACAGGGCAGGGCCTGATCCGGCGTCCATCCCAGAAAAATTTGTTCAGGAGGATGGGGCAGCTGGGTGATGAAATGCCTGAGTTCCGGAGAATCTTTCTGATCCAGTATGGAGTAAGACAGATTCAGCGAGGAAGCAAGTCTTGCAGCAGCCTGTCCGCTGACACCGCAGCCTGCGATAAGGTATTGTTGTTTCTGCATGAAAAAACCTCCGACCTGAGATTATACATGAAGGTGGCGGATTCTTCAAATCGTTTCCTGGAAAATCTTGTTTTTTTTCCGGAAAACGGTATAGTATGAGAAGGTTTTTCTTGTGGAAATCGTTCCCTTTCCAGGTGGAAAATGGGCTGAATGTTTGAAAGTGATTGATAAATGCAGAAAAAAGCCAATCTACATACTCATACATGTCTTTGCGGGCATGCAGAAGGAAAAGTGATTGATTACTGTGAACAGGCCGTCCAGAACGGGGTGGGTATCCTGGGGATATCCGATCACTGTCCCATGAGGGAGGTCCTCCGGGATCCAGGGCACCGGATGGGAAATGAGCTGCTGCCTGAATATGCAGCTCAGATCAGAGAGGCTCGGAAGGCTTTCCCGGAGCTGAGAGTGCTTTCCGGTTTTGAAATTGACTACAGCAGCCGTCTTGGAACGGCTTATTATGAAGATGTTTTTTTCCATGAATTCGGTTGCGACTACTGTATTGGAGGCGTACATTTTCTGGATCTGGATCCGGGAACAAGACCCATGCGTTGGGTGGGAGCCCGTATTTCGCTGAAGGATCTGGAAGAGGTTGTAAAAGAAAGTATTTTCCTGATGGAGACAGGGTTGATAGACTGTCTGGTTCATCCGGATATTGCACTGACATGTACGGAACGCTTTACTGAAGAGCATAAAAAGATATTCCGTCCGCTGATGGATGCCTCTATAGAACTGGATATCCCTATGGAAATTAATGCAAATGGAATGAGAAAGGGATATAGCGGAAAAGATTCTTCCCGCCGTTATGCGTATCCTTATGAGGCGTTCTGGGAGTTTGCTGCAGAATGCGGAGTCAGGAAAGTCGTGACGGGATCTGATGCTCACAGGCCGGATTTAATCTGGGATCATATGGATGCCTGTGAAGAATTTGCTGCATCGTTCGGTCTGGAAGTGTGCAACTGGGAAACGGCTGAGAAGATTCTGGAAAGGGAAAAGGTAGAAAAGTAACAATATGCTCCGGGAAGAGAAATAAATAAGAAGCTGAATCTTTTACAGAACATATTCCGGATAAAAAAGTAAAGTTTATAAAAAGAACCCTGTGAATGAGGCGAGGTCCTTTTTAAGACTCTGCAAAGGACCGGGTCCTTTGTAAAAGCGGGCATACAAGTGTGGCTCTTTCCAGCCGGAATTCCGAAGGACATTTCTGAATGGCGGATGAGATAAAGTCAAGACAACATAAGCAAAGTAAAGTAAAATGATGAAATAACGCTGCAGGAATTAGCCTGAAGCAATGAATTTGGAGTGAAACTATGGGGTTTGCATGCGGTTTTGTAGGACTTCCCAATGTGGGAAAATCAACCTTGTTCAATGCGTTGTCGCACGGAGGGGCCGCTTCTGCGAACTTCCCGTTCTGTACCATTGAGCCGAATACAGGAATTGTACCGGTGCCGGATCCGCGTCTGGATGCTTTGGCAAAACTGGAAAAATCAGCGAAAATTGTTCCGGCAACCATGAAGTTCATTGATATCGCCGGACTCGTGGAAGGGGCAAGCCAAGGACAGGGACTGGGGAACCAGTTTCTGGGACATATCCGGGGTGTGGATGCTGTGGCACATGTGGTGCGCATGTTCAAAGATCCGGATGTGGTGCATGTGAACGGCAATGTGGATCCTTCAAGAGACTTGGAACTGATTCTGACAGAACTGATGCTGGCAGATCTGGATTTTATCCAGAGAAGACTGGAAAAATCCCGGAAGCAGATCCGCAGCGGAGATCCGGAAATCAAGGCGGAAGTGGAACTGGCGGAAAAAATGATTGCAAATCTGGAAGACGGCCGGATGCCGGAATATGACCGGGAAGATCCGAAACAGGTGAAAATCGTTCAGGATTTGCAGCTGCTTACAACAATGCCTGCTTTTGTCTGTGCCAACACCGATGAGGAATCATTCCGCAGCTTCGGCAAGGACGACTTGTCCAGAAAACTGATAGAATGCGCGGCAAAACATGGTATGGAAGTCGTTCCTGTCTGTGCAAAACTGGAAGAGGAACTGGGAGAAATGTCTCCGGAGGATGCCGAAGTATTCCTGGAGGATCTGGGGGTGAAAGAAAGCGGTCTCCAGCGTGTGATCCATACCGGTTACCGACTGCTGGACTATATTACATATTTTACAACCGGACCGGATGAAACCCGTGCCTGGACTATCCGGAGAGGCACGGCGGCTCCGGAAGCGGCCGGAAAAATTCATACAGATATGCAGCGGGGATTTATTCGTATGGAAGTGGTTTCTTATGAGGATATGATGTCCTGCCATGGCTGGAACGGCGCACGCGAAAAAGGTAAACTCCGGATTGAGGGAAAAGACTATATTGTGCAGGACGGCGATTGCGCTTATGTCCGATTCAGTGTGTAATTGTTTCCTTGTTGCCGCTTGTAAAAATACAGCATTTCACCATGGCTCAGCCCGGGAATGAACAATGATCCAGGGCTGTTTCTATATGGATCTGGCATTCTGAAAGACCAGATCTTTGAGCAATCCTTCACAGAGAAGGGACCCGGGAATTGAATACAGACTCAACAGCGGAGGAAAAAAACAATCAGACGAGGCTCCGGAAAAGTTCCAGGAACCTCATGGTTTCCACATTCAGCAGTCGGTTTCTGGGTTTTTTTCGGGAACTGCTGACCGCCGATATTATTGGCGGAGGTGTTCTTATGTCTGCATGGGTGCTTGCTTCCACCATAGCGAATATGGCCCGGAGGGTCTTGGGAGAAGGGGCTCTGGGGATGGCTCTGGTGCCTGTGCTGTAGCAAGCTATGGAGAAGAATGGAAAGGAAGGGGCGAGAAAAGAATTTTCCACAGTCTGTGTTTACCTGACTTTATTTCTGGCATTGCTGTGTGCATTGGCTTAGGGGATTTCCCTGGCGGTGGCGGGATACGTGACAGATCCGGTATGGAGGCTGGCTTTTCATCTGATTCCTATTGTGCTGCCTTATACGGTATTTATTTGTCTTGTGGGGATTATGACAAGCTGCTGCAATTGTTTCCGGACTTATTTTCTGCCGTCACTGACGGCGGTTTTTCAGAATGTGATTCTCATCGGTGCGCTGTACTGGATCTGTCCGAAATATTCCGGACAGGAACAGCTGGAAGTGCTGGCATGGTCTGTGCTCGCGGCAGGGGTTGTGGAACTGGCTTTTATGCTTTTCCTGCTTTACAGAATGAGGCTTCTGCCGGTATTCAGCAGGGAAACACTTGCGGGATGTGCGGTAATACGCAACGTTCTGTCAAAGGCTTCTTACGGCATCCTTGGAATGAGCGCACTGCAGCTGAGCATGCTGTGCGATCGGGTTATTGCATCCTGGATCAGCAGTTATGCGCCGGCGGCGCTGTACAACAGCGACCGTCTGATTTATTTGCCTGTGGGAATTTTCGCAGTGGCGTTTGGAACCGTTTCCCTGACAGAGATGTCGCACATGGCGGCCGGGGGCCGGGTGGCGGATATGATGGATACTTTGATGTATGCATTCCGGAATTTGCTGTTCATTACAATTCCACTGGCTGTTTACATGATGCTGTTCGGAATGCCGCTGATCCGGATGTTTTTTTATCACGGAGCATTTAACGAAACAGCCTTGCATACGACGGCTTCTGCGTTTATTTTTTATACAATGGGTATTCCGGCTTTTGCATGTCTGAAAATTTCGGTGGCGGGTTTTTATGCCGTACAGGATATGAAGACACCTCTGAAGGTTTCTGTCGGATGTATTCTGTTGAACCTGGTCCTGAATCTCCTGCTGATGAAGCCGATGAAGCAGGATGGCATCGCACTGGCTACGGTGGTGGCATCGTATCTGAACAATGGAATTCTTCTGTATCTGCTCCATCGGAGATTTGGAGCGGTGCCGTTCCGGAAAATAGGGGTTTATATCCTGAAACTGCTTGGAATCTGCATCGTGCCATGCGGGGTTGCTTATATGGCGTACCGCATAGGTGCACCGGTGTTTTTTTCTGTGACGGAAGGATTCCTTGATGGGAGCAGGGAATATTCATCTGCGATTGGAAAGATGATATCCTTTATCATTCAGGCTGTTCCGCTGGGGTTGGCTTCGGCTGTTTTCGGCGGAATCTTCCTGTGTGCTGGCATATGGTGTAGAATCCCGGAAACGGAAATAATCCGGGAAAAAATGAAAAGAATCTTTGGAATGAACAAAACTTTCAACCCTAAAACAGGAGGCTGAAATGGATTTTTATGAAGTTATTCACACACGGCGGAGCCGCCGGAGTTATCGTCCCGACCCGGTTCCGGAGGATTCTCTGAAAAGAATTGCGGATGCAGTGGCTCATGCACCGAGTGCATGTAACCGTCAGCCGGTGAAAGTCCTGATTGTGAGAAACGCAGAACTGCGGGAGAAAATCTGCAGCATTTATGGTCGTGCTTTTCTGAAAGAGGCACCTGTCATTGCAGTTGTGCTTGGAAATGAATCCGAGGCATGGATCCGGCCGGAAGGCGATTCCATTGTGCCGGTGGATGCGGCTATTGTGATGGAGCATCTGGTCCTTGCTGCAACTGCGGAAGGCCTGGGAAGTTGCTGGATTTGTGCATTCAGACGGGCGGAACTGGATCGTGTTCTGAAGCTGGAAGGGACTCCGTGGAAGTCGGTGGCAATGACGCCCCTTGGTTATTCAGATGCGGAATGCAAAACAAATGCCTGCAAGAATATCAACGAGCTTTTTGAGGTAATAGACTGATGCTGGACTTTGAATACCAGGAAAACGGCAGTTCATTGAAAGTCGAAATGCCGGATTGGTCTGTGGCGCTGGATGCTCCTGAGCTTGGACTGATTACAATACAGACCGGATCTCTGCAGGCATCAACCGAAAATGCGGTTCTGGGAGAGTATTCTGAATCCATGGCAGTCGGAGGAATTTGCAGACCGCATCGTTCCAGCAGTGGTTTAGAGTTGAGTGTGGATACTGAAAGGACCATTCCGTTTGGGACGGAGCCGTGCATCCGGAGAAAATACAGAATTCAAGAGGGACGGCTTTCTGCAGTGTCGGATTTCGTTCTTCGCAATTCTTTTGAAATGAATAAAATAAAAGCTGGTGGAATCGCATTTTCAGGCAGAATGGATTCCATTGAAGTTGCCGCACTTCCGGAAGACTCCTGTGAACTGGATGCCTGTGTACAGAAATCTGTTTTTTCGGAAATTGCCGAAGGCGGGAGTCTTTGGGATTCTGAAAAACCACCGTTAAGCATCTGTGTGCGTGAAGCTGGAGAAAGCGGCCGGTTTCTGCGCTTTGAATGCGGAGAGGATTTCTGGCGCTGGATCAATGCCGCCCGTATTCAGGGGAAGTCCCGCTACCGGATTTTCAAGCAGGATGGCAAAGTGATCTTTGAATGGGATTTATATGAGTTTGCGCCGTCCTCACCGGAGGAGGAGAAGCCCTTCGGACGCAACTGGCGTCTGTCCTGGGAAGTAAGCTGGCTGGAGCCATATGTCAGAAGCGGGAAGAAGGAAGAAGGCGGAAAAGAGTTTAAAGATATGCTGGATTTGTCCGCAATGACCTGGAAGACTGACGCCTGTGTCAGAGACAGAAACGGACAAGTCTTGGAGAATGTCCCCTGTGCCAGTTCCCAGATCGTAGTCAATGCTATGAAAAAATGGCTGAGACGCTGTCTGCCGGAGGCGGAAGAAGGGGATGTATTTGCTGTAAAGGTTCATCCACATGTATGTTATTCTGCAGCACATATGGATCGGGCCAAGCTGCATGTGCTTGCGCACAGAGATGATATGGCGCTGTATGAATTCAGTCGCTGGGCAAACCGTCAGCTGCATGGATGCGGCGCATCGCTTGTGATTGTGAAAGATTGAGTGGTACAAAGTTTCAGAACTGTAAAATGTAACAGAGAGGAATCTGTCTTATGATGCTGAATTATGTGTTCCCGGAAGGGAAAAAGAAAGTTTTGACGTTCAGTTATGACGATGGCAATGACTGTGACCGTCGTCTTGCTCAGATTTTTACCGACCATAAAATGAAGGCTACCTTCAATCTGAATTCCGGATTCCAGAACGGAAAAGGAAAAATTCATCTGGATGAACTGAAAAGTGTTTTCATCGATCATGGTCATGAAGTGGCATGTCATGGAAAACTTCATCCTTTTGAGAATCAGATTCCCATGTCCAGTATGATTGAGGATGTCAGAGAAGACCGGATTTAGCTGGAAAATGCCATCGGGGAACCTGTTCGCGGCATGGCTTATCCCTTTGGAACGACCAATCCGGAGGTTAAGGCGGCACTCCGTGCACTTGGGATTGTTTACAGCCGCGGCGTTATGTCCAACAGAAGAATGAGCTATTTCCCTCAGGACTGGCTGGAATGGCAGCCGACAGCGCACCACAAGGAAAAAATTATGGAGCTTGGAGAGGAGCTGCTGAAAAATCCCTGGGGCTTGAAGATGCTCTATATCTGGGGACATGCCTTCGAATTTGAGCAGGCGGGAAACTGGTATATCATTCAGGAATTCTGCGACAAACTTGCAGGAAAGGATGAAATCTGGTATGCCACAAATATTGAAATCTATGATTATATTCAGGCTTGCAAGAATCTGATTGTAAGCATGGATGGACATCTTGTCAAAAATCCGTCCGCACAGCCTGTCTGGATTACATGCGGCGACCAGCTGTACAAAATTGACGGAGGTCAGCTGCTGAGTCTGTGATTCTGCGGAGCAGAAATGATGCAGAGTGAGTTTTTCAAAAAATTTGCGACAGACTACAGACTGATTTTTATTTTTATACAGTACAGTTTCGCAGAGAAGCGTTCCTGAAGAACAACAGGATGGAAAGGGGGTGTTATTCTGAAAAAAATGGGATGTCCCTGAAGAATAACAACCCGATGGAAAATTCATAAACGAGGCTGTACTTTTTCTCAATCAAATAAAAGACCGGATGCAGGAAGAATAAACCATGTGTCATCATTGATGTCATTGTATTCCCTGTATCTGCGGCTGAATTTTCTGCCTGAAGAGCAAAAGAAAGAAGAATGTTCTACCATGATTTACCAGTATTGTTTTCCTGAAGGGAAACCTCAGGCTCTGACGTTCAGTTATGACGATGGAACTTTGTTTGACCGTCGTCTTACAGGAATCTTCAATGAGTATGGGATGAAATGTACCTTCAATTTGAATTCCGGATTGCACCAGGAGAAAAACCGTGTGCCGCTGAGCGAATACCGTGAACTTTACAAAGGCCATGAGATTGCCTGTCATGGTCTGACTCATAATAATTACCCCAGAATACCGCCTGTTACTACGATTGCGGAAATTCAGCAGGATCGTCTGAACTTGGAAGCTGTGACAGGCCGTCCTGTTCGCGGGCTGGCATATCCTTGCGGACGCTATGACGATGAATCTATCCAGCTGCTGCGGTCCCTGGGCATTGTATATTCCAGAACAGTCAAGAATACAAATCAGTTCAATCTTCCTGAAGATTTCATGAAATGGCATCCGACGGTTCACCACAAAGGCGATCTGGAAGGTCTGGGGAGGCGTCTGCTCCAGGAGACATACGGTATGAACCTGATGTATGTGTGGGGACACAGCTATGAATTTGATCTGGACAATAACTGGGAGGTTATAGAGAATTTCTGCCGTCAGATGCAGCACAAAGAGACGGTCTGGTATGCCACAAATATCGAAATTTATGATTATGTACAGGCTTGCAAGAGATTGATTTTCAGCATGGATGGACATCTGATTGAAAATCCGTCTGCTCTTTGCGTATGGCTTTGCTATGGTGGAAAACCTGTAGAGATTCCGTCCGGTGCAGTTGTGGAAGTTCAATGAGTTTATCTTTTTCAGGAAAAAGATCTTTGAATGAACTTCCCGGAAAAACATTCTCTTCCTGCGGCCGTTCTGCGGGGATTCATCTGAGGACTGCCAGGGAAGAGGATGCCTGTCAGATTGCGTTTGTCTGGCAGAAAAGTATCCGGGAAATTTGCGGGCCGGCTTATCCTGAGTGTCCGGTATTGATTGAGCAATGGGCCTCTTCTAAAACCGTTGAGTGTGTCCGGGAGTCCATTGAAAACGAAGAATGGTTTATGGTCGCTGAAACAGGAGAGGGGGAAATCTGCGGATTTTTCTGCTGTACTTTTGAGATAGGGTCATTTGCACTGTTCGTGAGTCCGGATTGTCGAAGGAGGGGAATCGGAAGAAGGCTGTTTTCCTGCTATGAGCGTATGGCCCGGATTTGTGGTATGTCCAGACTTTCTTTCAACAGTTCGCGCAATGCGGTTTCGTTTTATTTGAACTGCGGGTGTACCCTTAATAAAGGACCGTTGTTTGAAAAGTATAAAAGCTCTTTTCAAGAAAATAATGGGATGTGCCCGAATGGAGAAAAGACTCTGATGAAACTGGATGGGGAGCTGGAGTCTTTTCCTATGCTGAAAATGCTATGAAGAAAGTTTTTGTTTAGAGGGATAAAAGGATAAAAAACTTTTTTTCTTTCAGTGGAATCTCTGAAATATGCGTTTAATGTATGAGGCAGCCAGTAAACAATAAACAATGTTCAGACCGCAGAAGAAAGAACACTGTGGTGTCTTGAAAATCATGAAGAAGCGCCGTGTTATCTCGTAGCAGTCACCGGTTTGTGAAAAAGAGAAACGCCCTGCAAGTTGTTTCATACTGATTCTCACAGACAGGATATGATTAGAATACGGGAAGGGGAAACGGCTTTTTATGGAGGAATCAGAATATGAAGGAATCACCCTGCCTGTTTTTGCCGAGAAACACTTATGACCCTTTGACATTCCATTCGGACGGTATTTGCTGTTCTACAAGTTTTCTGGAAATGAATGGATGTGTGCCGGAGGTTGTTTTTATCTCCAGAAAAAAAGAGTCTGCAGTTCTGGGTGGTCGTCCAGGCTGGATGATAACGGATACTTTTGAAGGAGCTTCCTGGCGCATTTATCGCGATATCTGGCAGGGAGAACATGCAATGGCCTGTCGTTACCGTATCTGCAATCTCGGCAGGGAAAATAGGGCTCTTGACACCGTGCGTATTTTTTCGGCGGACAAGGCATCCATGCTGGATCTTGCCGGAGTGCCTGCCGGACAATGGAATGCATACCTGGATCAGGACGATGCCATGGACGGCATTCCTTCTGCTGTGCGAGTGGGGTGTTTGGATCGGGATTATGTGATAAGCCGTACAGGAGCGGTCTGGAAACGCGAAGAAATCGACCAGATGTTTTCAGAAAATCCTCTTACCTTGAAGTTCAAGCCTTATGGCGTTTTCGGGACAGACTGTCCGGAAAGCGCCCGTGTTCTGTTCGGATTCCTTTCCCTGGATTCGCATTTAGTGGAAATGGATTTGACTACGGATCGGAGCCGAAGCGAACTGAGAAGTTTCCGGAGTTTTGGCATCCTGAACTGTGAAATCGCGCCGGGAGAAGAACGGTGTCTCCAGACGTTCGTGGTCATGACAGGATATGCCGAGCCGGAGAAAATGGCAGAGGAATATATTGATTGGGTTGGCTGTTACTACGGAGTTCCGGAAACTCCTCGGAAAAACGCACTGGCCGTAGGATGCACCTGGCATTATTACGGGGGCGCTGTAACAGAAAAAATTGTACGGGAAAATATAGAAGCTGTCCATAAGCGGCATATCCCGCTGGATGTTTTTCTGATTGACGATTTCTGGGAAGAATGTTATGGGGACTGGGTCGCGCGCAAAGATGCATTCCCGTCCGGAATGCGTGCTATTGCATCGGAAATCAAGCGGGCCTCGCTCCGGCCGGGCATCTGGACAGCACCTTTTGCGGTTAAGAAGACTTCTGAACTGGCAGCTGTTCATCCGGAATGGATGATGCGGAAAAAGGATGGACAGCTGGCGGAATATTTCGGCAGTTATGTTCTGGACCTGACATTCCCGGGAGTTCTTGGCTGGGTGGAACAGCTGTTCCGGCGTCTGCATGATGATTACGGCTTTGAATATTATAAAATCGACTTTGCCCGCTGCGAATTTCTGGCAGGGGGAGTCTGTTGGAATCGCAGTGTGACTACGCTGGAAGCCTACCGTCGGGGAATTGAAGTGATCCGCAAAGCGGTGGGGCCGGATTCATTCATCTGTATCTGCGGAGGTCATTACGGAGCTTCGATAGGACTTTGTGATACTCAACGCAATTCCGGGGATACTTACGGGAAGTGGTCTTTTACGCTGGGAAACACTTCTGTTCCCATGGAGGAATTCCGGGTAAAGCAGACTCTCGGACGTCTGCCGTACCGCCGTCTGTGGCAGACGAATGCTGACGGCATGATTGTACGCAGACAGGAGAAGAGTGTATGCAAAGAAGATTTCGGATTGTCTGTGGGGATTTTGTCCGATTCAGAAGCGTATCTATCCTCTGTACTGCATTATGTTAATGGCGGAATCCTGATGTGCGGCGAGAGTCTTACGCAGATTGATGATGAACGGCTTGCCCTGTACCGGCATGTGATTCCATCCATCAACGGCATTTCCAGAGCGGCGGACCTGATGCGTAAATGGCATTCCGCCCGAATTGTCACGGAAATCCATCCCCGCTGCAAAGATCTTGATGACTGGAATACGGTGAGTCTGCTGAACCTGGATGAAAAGGAGGTTCAACTGGATTTAACGTTTTCAGGAATTGTGACAGAACATTTGGCGGGAGACCGATTCATCCTGTTTGACAATACTGCAGGAGAGATGCTTGGCATTTTTAAACAAGATGAAACGGTCCTCCTTGCACCTCTTGCCGGACATTCTGCCAGGGTTCTTAAAGTTATTCCACTTAAGAACACGGAAGAACAGGTCATCTTCCTTGGAACGGATCTGCATCATTCCGGAGGCGGCGTGGAAATCGCTTCCTGGCGCAGCTCGCATAATACAGCCTGCGGTACTCTGGACACTCCCTGGATCCAGTATCCGGTACGGATTTCCGCTGCCCGGATCGCAGAAGGAAATGCTGAGGTAAGAACGGTGATTCTTGAGCCTGGAAGAAGAGATTTTACGCTGAATTTCTGAAAAGGGAATGGATCCTTTTCTGAAAACGTGATATATTACTGCGCAATTTTTTGAATCATCCTGGAGATAAAGAATGAGTGAATCTGAATCTGAAGTCCCGAAGGTGGCACCGAATTTTATTCATGAGATCATCATTGCCGACCTTGCCCAGGGCAAAAACGGCGGACGGGTTGTTACACGGTTTCCGCCTGAACCGAATGGATACCTTCATATAGGCCATGCTAAAAGTATCTGCTTGAACTATGGAACCGCAGTGAAATTCGGCGGACAGTTCAACCTCCGCATGGATGATACCAATCCCACGAAAGAAGATACAGAATATGTGGACTCCATTCTGGAAGATGTGCGCTGGCTTGGCGCAGACTGGAAAGATCATTTTTATTATGCATCAAACTATTTTGATCAGCTGTACAACTATGCTGTTCAGCTGATTCAAATGGGCAAGGCCTATGTCTGTGAGCTTTCTGAAGAGGAGTTCAAGGAATACCGCGGCGATATCAATACTCCGGGCAAGCCAAGTCCGTACCGGGATCGCTCTGTGGAGGAGAACCTGGATCTGTTTGAACGTATGAAAAACGGGGAATTCCCTGACGGATCAAAAGTTCTCCGGGCTAAGATTGATATGGCAGATCCCAATATGCACATGCGGGATCCTGCAATTTATCGGATTCGCCACAGTCATCATCACAATACCGGTGACAAGTGGTGTATTTATCCGTTGTATGATTTTGCTCATTGCCTGGAAGATTCCATTGAAGGCATTACGCATTCCATCTGTACGCTGGAGTTTGAAATTCATCGGCCTTTGTATGACTGGTTCCTGAATGTGCTGGATACGCCTGTAAAGCCTCAGCAGATTGAATTTGCGCGTCTGAATCTGACCTATACCGTGATGAGCAAGCGTAAACTGCTGGAACTGGTGAAAGGCAATTATGTGTCAGGCTGGGATGATCCGAGAATGCCTACAATCTGTGCATTCCGGAGACGTGGTGTGCCTGCGGAGGCAATTCGCGATTTCTGTGAAGTAATCGGCGTTACAAAGTTCAACAGCCTTACAGACATTGCCCTTCTGGAGCACTGTGTGCGTGACTGCCTGAATAAAACGGCAATACGAACAATGGCCGTGATGAATCCTCTGAAACTTGTGATTGACAATTATCCGGAGGATCTCGTGGAGGAAATGGAGGCCGTGAACAATCCAGAAAATCCGGAAGATGGAACTCGAAAGGTTCCGTTCTCTAAAGTCCTTTATATCGAAAAAGAAGACTTTATGGAGAATCCTGTTAAACAGTTCCATCGTCTTGCAGTAGGCAAGGAAGTCCGCTTGCGTTATGCATATTTTGTCACCTGCACCTCTTTTGTGAAAAATGAGGCCGGGGAAATTACGGAAGTTCACTGCACTTATGATCCGGCTACCAAAGGAGGCAATGCGCCTGACGGCCGCAAAGTCAAGGGGACAATTCACTGGCTTTCTGAAAAATTTGCCAAGGAAGCGGAAGCACGTCTGTATGACCGACTTTTCACAATTGAAGATACTTCTGCAATTCCGGAGGGCGAGGATTATAAGAACTATCTGAATCCGGATTCTCTGAAGGTTGTAAAATGTCTGATTGAGGCTCCTTTGGCAGATGCTGCGCCAGGCAGTCGTTTCCAGTTCGAGCGGAATGGCTATTTCTGTACCGATTCCAAAGATCATATACCAGGTGTCAAACCGGTATTCAACAGAACTGTGGCACTGAAGGACTCCTGGGCTAAACTGATGAAAAAAGCCTGAGAAGCCTACCTAATTTTCAAGGATCGTATTATTTTCATCCTTGACCGCAGAGAAAAGACCGTTTTTCTTTTCAGAAGAACGGTCTTTTATTTTTTTCTGGATGCGATTCTTGCAGCGGCTTGACCAGGTGTGGCCAGGGCAGAAGGATGCAGTGTGAATAAAAATTTTTATTATAGAAACATGTACTGCATGGGGTCTCTATTGAATTTGATTGAAATGAATCTGTAGAGAAACTTACCGTGAGGTACTTTCCTTGCAGAAACATACATATTATATCGGTTGATATATAGACTGAATCGAGAAAAAAGAATGCACTTTTTTTTCGTATGCTGTCGGCATAGACTGTTGTGGAGCGTACAGCGGAGCATGGAAAGCAAGCGCAGATAAGAAATCATAGACTTCTTAAGCAGGTATTCTTTTTTTAGAAAAGGTTTTTATTTGAAGGGGGGAGGGAAACAGCTAAAACCGCTGGTGCTTTGTATATTTCATGAGGGATTGCTGATTTTTGAAATGCTTTTTCCTTTGTTCAGCTGGCGTCAGTGGGAAAGAATATATTTTTAAGGGCTTGGGAGCAGGGAATATGGATCATGAAAGCAATGATGATCTTTTCCTGAAGATATTTTTCTTTAGCAAGAATATTTTTTCAGACGTTGAGTTTTTTCCGGAATCCGGCTGGAAAGAGCTTTGAGAGTGGGGTGGAAGAAAAGGAAAAGCACATGCAGTACATGCGGAAAAACACTGTACTTTGTTCAAAGGGCTTCCAGAACAGAACTAGCGGCATAGGGACAATATGGGAAATCTTCAGCGTGGAACAGCTGTTTCATCTGGAGAATGCAGATTGGCCAGAAAGGCTTTTGTCCGTTCATTTCTGGGATGGGAGACAAGCGTTTCAGCATCGCCTTCTTCCACAATGAGTCCGTCTGCCATAAAGATAATGCGGTCGGCCACTTTTCGGGCAAAGTCAATTTCATGTGTTACAATAACCATAGTCATGTGTTCTGCTGCCAGATCCCGGATAACTTTCAGAATTTCACCGGTCAGTTCCGGATCCAGTGCGGATGTCGGCTCATCAAAGAAAAGAATGTCCGGCTTCATGGCCAGTGCGCGGGCAATGGATACACGCTGCTGCTGTCCGCCGGAAAGCTGAAAGGGATAGGCATTTTCCCGGCCGGAAAGTCCCATTTTGCGGAGAAGAATTTTAGCTTCCTCCCGGACCTCTTTTTCTTTTCGCTTCTGCACGGAAACGGGAGCGTCTGTGATGTTCTTCAAAACAGAGTAATGAGGAAAAAGGTTGAAATTCTGAAAAACCAATCCGAACTGGCCTCTGGCTTTTTTCAGAATTTCAGGACTGGCATAGATGCTGTTTCCCTGCTCATCACAGGTGACTGCGGCAATGTTTCCGTAACTGAGTGTGCCCCGGTCCATAGTTTCCAGGAAAGTGGCACAGCGCAGGAGCGTGGACTTTCCAGATCCGGAAGGACCGATAATTGCAACAACCTCTCCCTGGCAGACCTCCATGGAGATATCCTTTAAAACTTGCAGATCCTTGAAACTTTTAGAGAGATGAGCGATCTGGAATACTGGCATTCAAAGGCACTCCTTATCGATAATAGTTCAATTTTTTTTCAACAAATTCCATTCCGGCAGCCACTGCAAAATTGAAGATATAATAGAAGAGTCCGGCCACAGCGAAGGGAACCATTGTGGTATAGGCACTGGAAATCTGTTTTGCAATGGTAAACATTTCCAGGACAGAGAGCGAAAAGGCCAGGGAGGTGTCCTTGACCAGCGTAATAACTTCATTGGTAACCGGCGGAATGATTCGTTTGATTACCTGAGGAAAGATGATTTTTCCGAAAGTCTGGACTGGAGAATAGCCCAGAACACAGGCTGCTTCATACTGTCCTTTAGGGATGGATTCAATGCCGGCACGGTAGATTTCCGCAAAGTAGGCGGCATAGTTCAGAGAAAACCCAATAATGACGGAGGTGAAACGGTATTCAATTCCCAGGAAGGAAAGATCTGAAAGGCTGATTTTGAAGAGATAATAAGGTCCGAAATACCATACAAAAAGCTGAAGCATCAGCGGGGTTCCCCGCATGATGGAAATATAAATTCGGAAGATATTTTTTATCAGGACATTTTTTGACATGCGTCCCAGTGCAATCACCAATCCTAGCGGCAAGGAAAAAACAAGTGTGAGTGCGAAGATTTCCACGGAAACAGTGAGTCCTTTTAAAAGTTCCGCGAGCATATTCCAGAAATTCATAAAAAACTCCAGGGACTGGTGGTTGTCAGATCCGGATGATTCAGTGGATTTTTCCCCTGTACATGGAAAAATAAAAAATAAAATGCGGTTCCTTCTATGTTGTCAGTTGTTCCGCACATTCCTGATTCAACAGTTTTTATTTTCGGATCCATTCTACGATTCAGTTCTACGATTTGAAAAACGCCCTGCTGACGAAGTATTTTTCTATCTTGAGAATATGAAAAGAAATCTTCTCTTTCTTATTCTTACAGGAGCGTATAGCTTTTTTGCCTGTGCCTGCAGGAAGATATCTGTTCCCGGTAGTTTTCCCGTGCTTTTTGCCGCGGAATGCCGGAAGAAAAAGTCCTGACGCAGTTCAGGCCGAATGCTGATTGTGCCTGACTCTTTTTAGCCTTTACTCCTTTTGACTCTCCATAAGTTTATGTATATTACAACTGAAAATTCTGCTTGAAATCAGAAATGCGTTTCTCTATAAGGCGCCGAATGTCCTGCAGGAATATCGAAAGCCGTCCATTTCAAATTCATTGTTTGGGGGCTGGATAGATAAAGCATTATTTAAGGTTTCAGAACAATGACATCTTTTCCATTAAAATATTTGCGGGAAATTTCTGCCGCTGTCCCGTCTGCCACCATCGCCTTCAGCGTATTCTGTACCGTATCCCGCAGTTGGGTATTGCCCTTCCTAAATCCTACTCCATATTTTTCAGAGAGAAGGATTTCATCGAGCATACGGAAATTCCCTGCCTTTATTTTTTCCTGGGCTACGCCAATATCCATGGCAATGGCATCCACAGAACCAGCTTCCAGTTCCATAACGGCATTGTTATAATTCGGAGTAATGACGAGTTTGCGGAAAGACTTCCCGAGAGCTTCCGCATCGCCACCTTCGCTCAGAGCCTTCTGGACGGGGGTATCTGTCTGGACTGCCACTGTTTTCCCCACAAGATCCTGCAGTTTCTGAATGGGTGAATCTTTCTTTACAAGGACGACCTGGCTGTTATCTACATATGGCTCCGTCCATTCGTAGTCATTCTCCCGTCCATTCATGGTAAAGCCGTTCCAGATGCAGTCGATGGATCCTGAATTCAGTTCCATATCCTTGGCATCCCAGTTGATTGCTTTCAATACAATTTCCCAGCCATTGCGTTTTGCAACTTCTCTGGCAAGGTCCAGATCAAATCCCTTGTATTCCCCATTGTCCAGATAGCCGTAAGGCGGGAAATCCGCATCAAAACCAACGATAAAGGTTTTGGACTGTTCTGATTTGCCGCAGGCGGAAAGGAACATGGAAAGTAAACAGACTGCCATGATGAGTAAGAAAAGTTTCTGAATCATGATCTCTCCCTTTGCTAGACTTGTTTTTGCGAAATAACAGATGTGGAAAATTTTTGATTTTCAGCGGATCGAAATATTGTTTCTTCGGAATCTTCCACCCGCTGTATCACGTACTGCTGAATATACTTATTCTTTCAGGGAAAATCAAGTGCGGCCAGTTTTATTTTTTACACTGGTTGTGAAACGAACTTGCCCGCGTGAACTGGTTTACATCGTATCTCTGGCAAAACTTGATTTCATCACAACAGAAAGTATTTTTTGTTCCAGGAAATCATCAGACCAAGGGAGAATAATCAGATGAAGCGTGAAACAATTGAATGGTGCCAGTTTTACTGGTATGATACAGAAAAAACCTGTCTGCCAAGAATTCTTCTGATTGGAGATTCCATTGTTGTCGGTCATGCCAGGGAAGTCGCACATAGAATGGAGGGCTTTGCAACCGTTGGATTTTATGCCACTTCAAAGATTGCGGGAGATCCTGCCATTTTCCGCGAGCTGGCACTGGCATTGGCTGATGAGCCTGTGGACCTTGTCTGTTTCAATAATGGCTTGCACGGACTGGATTGCAGCGATACCTTTTACAGAGATGGATTGACACTTTTTACAGATACCCTGCGCCACAGCACGTCGGCCATGCTGGTGTGGAGGACGTCAACCCCGATAACAGAACAGGGAAATCCTGCCAGACTGGATGCTGAAAAAAATGACATTGTTCTTCGACGGAATACCATTGCCTCCGAAATTATGGCGGAGCGGAATATTCCTGTGTTGGATTTATATACACCTATGCTGGGGCATCCTGAATTGCGCCGCCCTGACGGATTTCATTATCTGGAAGCAGGTGTGAATCTGCAGGCTGAAATTGTGTCTGCTTACCTGAAGGATCTGCTTCCTTTGCGGAATCTTTCCCTGTCTGTAAAGAGAAAATTCGCAACGGATTTTCCCGGGAAGGTTTCTGACTGGAATGGGTTCAAACGCTATGACTTTACGCTCAATGGTGAATCCTGTATTCTGGTCAAGCCCAATGGCAGACCCGCGGAAGGGAAGCCCTGGTTTTGGAGAGCAAGATTTTTCGGCGCGTTTCCCGAAGCCGATTTGGAACTGCTGCACCATGGCTGGCATGTTGCACATATCCGGGTGGATGAACTGTATGGATCTCCGGAATCCAATCGCCGCTTTGATCTTCTGTATGACTTCTTGGTGGAAATGGGATTTGCTCCGCGCTGTGCTATTGCCGGATTCAGTCGCGGTGCTTTGGATGCAATCAGCTGGGCTGTTAAAAATACAGAAAAGACCGCTTGTCTTTATCTGGATAATCCTGTATGTGATTTTAAAAGCTGGCCCTTCAAAAAGGCAGAGCAGGAGTGGCAGCACTGTCTCCAGGCATATGGATTTACAGAGAAGGAAGCTCTTGAATGGAACGGCAATCCGATCGATAGTTTGGCTCCGCTGGCCAATTCGCATGTTCCGCTGTTGATCCTTTGTGCCGATTCAGATGAAGTTGTTTCGCCGGAGGAAAACGCGCTTCTTGCAGAGCAGCGTTATCGCGAACTTGGGGGATTGGTTGAAGTTATTCATAAACCTGGTGCCGGACATCACCCTCACTCCCTCAAGAATCCGTCCCCGATTGTTGACTTTATCCTGAAGCATCGTTGAAGGGAATGAGCCCGATATATTGAATGCTGAAAAAAGCTGCTGACTTTATCCTGAAACAGCATGATCGAATCTGAAAATGCGGAGGAAACGAGAGCATCTCCCCTTCTGACCTGCGAGGATTCAATGTGAAAGCGTATTGTTTTCCATCTATCCAGGGAAGAAATACCGTCTCACTCTCACTCACAAAAAGTCTGTATGGAAGATGTGGAAACAGACATTTTGCCGAGTCTTTCTGTTTGTTGGTCCGGAGGAAGAAAGAAATAACAGAAGGCAATCATTCAATCCAATAATTTAATGGATTGTCCTGATTCTTCTGAAGACGGACAGGAATAAAACATAGCGGAAAAAACTGGACAGACTCTTCCTAGAATCATCAGGATTCAGATCTCTTTATTTTCCCGCAGCTTTCTGAATCATGGATGTGGTGGAATGCCCGGGAACAAAGGGAAGGAATGTAATTTTTGCGTGACAATCTATCAGCGCTTTGCGTTCATCCGGGTCCAGGGTATCCACTGTGTAGTCTCCGCCTTTTGCATAGGCATCCGGAGCCAGAGCAGCAATTTCCCGATTGCATCTGGGAGAATCAAAAATAACAACAGCATCCACAAATTCCAAACAGGCAAGAACATAAGCGCGATCCTGTTCCTGGTTGACCGGGCGGTTCGGCCCTTTCAAGGCCCGGACTGAACGGTCTGAATTAATCAGCACCAGAAGGCGGTCTGCCAGTGCACGTGCCTGCATCAGGTAGGAGCAATGACCACGGTGAAGCAGGTCAAAGCAACCATTTGTGAGAGAAAGCGTCTGACTTTCGTTCTTCAGGGATTTTCTCCACTGGACAGCCTGATCCAGAGTCATTATTTTCTTTTCCGGTTGAAAAATCTTCATCTTTGTATTTTTTACCCCGTTTGTCGGGGAACAATTCATTGTTTGCCTGTGGATGTAATAAAGAGATTTGCCGGCATGGATGCGTCATCCGGATATCCGGCCATACGTTCATCGAACTGAATCATGGACCGCCAATCAGGACCTGCAAGTTTGAGCCCGGTTACGAGCCAGAAGTCATTTTCTTTTTTGACGGAATCTATTTCCAAACTCCGGTAAGGTTCCAGACCCGGCGTTTCCAGAGGATTGCCTTTGAACCACTCCGCTTTCAACGGAAACTAATAGTCTACACTGATATAGACTCGGGCAGTTTCTCCTTCAAAGGGGGATTTCAGAAGAAATACACGGCAGTTCTGACCTTTGACAGAGTCAGGCTTTTCTTCTGCAATCATTTCCTGATACATGAAGCTCATGGTCAGATCTGCAGAGGATATACCGTATTTGGAAAGCTCTGTATTTGCCGGATCTTTTACAAGAATTTCCTGCGTGGAGACCGGCGGAGTGTCAAAACTCTGCCCCAGATTGTAGAGTTCATTGCCATTGAACTGAAGCTGGGCAATGATGCGTGCTGGCGTGAAACGAATTGCCAGACGAATCGGCTAACGAATCGTTCTGAAGCCGTCGCGTCTGTGGGTTGCAGTTCCGGTCATGAGTGCCCAGGATTCTCTGCCTGGCGCCCGGCGGACTGCCTGAAGAAACTGTTCTGAAGTCAGATCCATAGGATTGAATTTCTGTGTTTCCTCTGCTGTGATGCTCAGACAGAATCCCAGAATACAAACCATAAGAATAAGCCATTTGCGAATCATTGTGAAAAACCTTATTCTTCTTTTTTCTTCCTGCCGGAAGGACCTTTGTGTCCTGAAGCAGCCTTCGAGGTTTTTCCAGAAGACGGGCTGGAAGATTTTTCTGCTGTTTTATTCTTCCGTGTGGATGATGCGGAAGAGACTTTTTTCTCTTTCGCAGTACTGGCGGTGCCAGAAGCCTTCTTCTGTGTTCTTGCGGATTTTGAGACGGAAGAATCTGCGGATCCGGTTTGTTGAACAGTTCCGGAAGAAGACCCGGAAAGAGAACCCTCTTTTTTATTAGACGATGCAGAAGAGGTTTTTTCAAGAGTTTTTACAGAAAGACTGCGTTTTTTCTGCGTTTTTTCCGGCTCTTTTGCAGGTCCTGATTTTGAATCCCGGGAAGAGAGAGGGGGTTCTTGCGCGGACTGTTCTTTTTCAGCAGTATCTTTTTTCCCTGCGGGAAGGGCCGGATCATCAGCCTGAAGCAGATCTGTAATAGCCTTTACAACATCGGGGTCTGCTGTATTGAGCTGTTTTTGTATTTCATGGCGGAATGCCTCCTCAAATTCCTTTTTTATAGAATCGGAAATGGCGGAGGATTCACTTTTTTGAGCAGACGGCAAAGGCTGTTCAGTTTCCGCAATATGCTTTTCCGGACTGCTTGCTTCGTCGGCGGATTCAGGGGGATCCTCCGGAATGGTAAAGGAATAGACTTCATTCGGGTCTTCCGGTTTTTCCTCCGGATGAACTGGTGTATCCTGATAATCGGATGCCAGGGCAATGTCTAAAACTTCCTGAATGTCGGAGACAAAATGGAAGCGGATTCTAGATTTGATTTCATCCGGGACTTCTTCCAGATCCTTGCTGTTTTCTGCAGGCATGATAATGTCGCGGATTCCGCTTCGGAGAGCGGCTATGACTTTTTCTTTAATGCCTCCCACGGGTGTAACCTTGCCGCGGAGCGTGATTTCCCCGGTCATAGAAAGATGCGGCCGGACTGGTTTCCCAGTCAGAAGTGAAACCAATGCAGTTGTGAGAGTTACTCCTGCAGAAGGACCGTCTTTCGGGGTTGCGCCATCCGGTACATGAATGTGAAAATCATATTTCTGGAAAGCATCGGAAGGAATGTTAAGTTCCTCACTGCGGCTGCGAACATAACTGAAGGCTGTCATGGCACTTTCCTTCATGACATTCCCGAGAGATCCAGTGAGTTTCAGATCGCCTTTCCCCGGCATTTTAGTTGCCTCAACCTGCAGAGTTGAACCGCCGGCGCTGGTCCATGCCATGCCGGTGGCAATTCCGATCTGAGGAAGGTTTTCAGCTTCATCCTGAATGAACTTTCGGGGACCTAGAAGATTGCGGACTTCTTCAGCAGTAATGAGAAAATGTGAGCCTGGAATGAGTGCACCTTCCACAATTTTTCTGGCAATTTTCCGGCAGACCGTTCCAATGGTGCGTTCAAGATTCCGCACCCCCGCTTCAAGAGTATAATAGGTGATCATTTCGTCCACGGCGCTGCGGGTAAAAAGCAGGTCATCGGATTTGAGCCCGTTTTCCTTCATCTGGCGTGGAATCAGATAGCGTTTGGCAATCTGATGCTTTTCCATGGCTGTATAACCCGGAAGACGAATGATTTCCATGCGGTCCAGAAGAGGTCCCGGAATGGTGTCCTGAAGATTGGCTGTGGCAATGAACATGACAGAACTCAGGTCATAATCGACCTCCAAATAATGGTCGTTGAAAGCAAAGTTCTGCTGAGGATCCAGAACCTCCAGCAAGGCGGCAGCAGGATCTCCGCGATAGTCATTGCCCACCTTATCCAGCTCATCCAGCATGAAAACAGGATTGGATGTACCGGCCTTTTTCATCCCCTGGATAATGCGTCCGGGAAGAGCTCCGATATAAGTCCGGCGATGTCCCCTGATTTCGGCTTCGTCCTTGATTCCGCCCAGAGAGATTCGCACAAATTTACGGCCCATAGCATTTGCAATGGATTTGCCAAGGGAGGTTTTTCCCACCCCTGGAGGTCCTACAAAACAAATGATAGGTGCCTTGCGGCTTTTTCGCAGCTGAAGGACGGAAAGAAATTCCAGAATACGTTCTTTTACATCTTTGAGTCCATAGTGGTCCGCATCCAGAATCGCAGCGGCTTCTTTCACATCCAGACGGTCTTTTGTGTAGACATTCCATGGCACAGAAAGAAGCCAGTCAATGTATGTGTAGGCTATATTGTATTCACTGGATGCCTGGGGAATCATGTTCAGACGTTCTGTTTCTTTATCCAGAATATTCCGGACAGTCTCAGGAAGATTGATTTCTTTCATTCTCCGGGCAATGCTCAAAAGATCCGGATTCTTATCACTTTCCCCGAGTTCCTCTTTGATTTGTTTGAGCTGTTCACGCAGGAAATATTCCCTCTGATTTTTGCTCAGGGTACTGTGGACCTGATTCTGAATTTCAGATCCCAGGTGAAGCACTTCCACCTCCCGGTTCAGCAGAATAGTCAGCAGCTGAAGACGATTCTGAAGATTTTCCAGGATCAGAATAGCGAGTTTCTCCTGGAAGGAAATATTGATGGTATCGGCAATCAGATCTACAAGTCTGGTGTTGTCATTGAGATTGAGTACAGCCACCTTAAGTTCTTCTGGAAAGTTTGCTGCATAGGAAACAATTTCCTGAAACTGACGTATAGCATTCCGGGCCATTGCGTCATTTTTAATGTCTCTCGTGGTATCCGGAGAGATTTTTTCAATGCGGACCATCGGCACTTTTGTGCCTGCGAGATTTTCCAGATGGCGGATTCTGGAGATGCCGCGCACAAGTACACGCATGGTACCGTCAGGAAACTTCAGCATTTTTACAACACGACCCAGAGAACCGATAACGGGGACACATTTCCCG
Source organism: uncultured bacterium (assembly GCA_949290385.1). Classification (GTDB taxonomy): domain Bacteria; phylum Verrucomicrobiota; class Lentisphaeria; order Victivallales; family UBA1829; genus CASERY01. The sequence goes on from CASERY010000127.1 coordinate 24,622, forward strand.
TTAATCATGCAGCTCTGCACCGGGACGTCCATGTTTTCCGCAGCGTGAATCACTTTTTCATTGGCTTTGGGGAGTTCCGGGAAAAACGCAATAAGTCGGTTTTCCTGGGTTGCATTGTCCAGAATATGTACGGCCAGATCTTCCTTGATGACCAACGGGGAAAGGGCAAAGGGGAAGAGTACTGCATTATTCAGGGATAAAACAGGAACTTCCAGAATTGTGTTTTCACCGGAGGATCCGTCATGGCTGTCCGAAGAGGATGATGAGTTCTCCTGATTCCCGGAAAGAGAATTCGGGGAAGAGGCATTCTATTCATCCTGAGCAGAATTACTTACTGCCTGAGCTGTGTCGCTGCTTTTAGAAGGATGGAGCAGGAGATTGTTCAGATTTTCCTTGTCGTCTTTATTCATCAAAGTTACCCCGTATTTATAGATTCCGAAATACCCGGTTTGAAGAATACTTCTTCC
>CASERY010000128.1 GCA_949290385.1 uncultured bacterium
CCCCGCGCAACGCTTCCAAGGCTACACGGCTTTTAAATTTGGAGTCATACGATTTTTTCATAAAAACGCCCTCCCTTTTCAGGTTAATTTAACGGGCATTTTACACCAAGTCAAGTTGTCCAGTTTTCGGGGCCAACCGCACAATAAACTTCTGAAAAAAGTCGAGCTTGTTTGTCTTTTCATAATAGATGAATGAATAAAACCCCGCTTGAAATATGGTGATGCATAAGAATAGAATAAAAACTTTTACCAATATTTTGGGTATTCCATGTTTTTGATAAAACAAATATGTAGACAGATACAAATGCGCCAATAATAAATATGGAATTAGGAGTTTTATTTGCAAAAGTATAATAGAATACCAGAATGGACTGTAATTGTCCGCATGATCCAGCAAGACTAAAAATGTTGAGGAAAAACCAAACAGCAGAAGAATAAACGGGAGGATGATTTTATTCTGCTTGATGTTTTTAAAAAATACAATCAACAGACCAATTGCAATACATAACACAGCAAGTGACTCAATCGTAATCAGCAGGTTCATAGGATTTTCCCTTCCTGGATATATTTCAGATGGTGTAAAAAGGTTTTCGACTCTCTAAAAGTATCAGGGTATTTCCCTTTTCGGAAATTTTCAAGTTATATAAAAATGAGCGAAATATGGCAGATTGAAAAACTACTGCAGTGTACATGATATCATAAATATCATGAAAGAAAGAACGACAAATTTGTTATAATCCTGTTTTTTGCAAACTAGATAATAATCAAGCTATATCATAGCCAGAAGCAAATATGGAACAAATACAAGCAATGGACTGCTAATAAACACCTACGTATAGATGATGGAAGTCTGGACTGTTACAAAAAGTGTGGACAGGGGTGCTGGCAAGGTACTCAGACATAAAAGCAAAATCATTCCTTTTATCAGAATGCTTTTGTTCTTGGAATACCGTACTAAAATAAAAGTCAACAGAGCAATTGATACAAGACCTGTAAGAGTTGCAAAAAACATCATAGTTCCGCCTTGTTCATAAACTTCTAAATTCATGACAGGCCTCCTTTCTTGTTTTTTTCAGGTTCAAAATAAGGTAATAAAAACAGGATCCATCATTTATCTATTACCTGTGTATCAATGTGTATCAAGATGAAGATATGAGATGTCCGGTTTTACAGTAATTGCCTCACAGTTTAATTCCCATTGTTCATGACGGTTTTTTAGCCGATTATAAAGCGGAGATCCATTCTTCAGATAACTTCTTTTCTGTAAAGAGAGCAGGACTAATTCCACTCTCATTTTGCAAAAGGTCCTGTTATGCCTGTGTTCCGGAGGCATTGGGGATAAGCAGGACGATAAAACATTGATCAGAAAACAATCCAGTTTTTCTTAATGATTCTCCTCATAGAGATATTTCCTTATGATGCTGTCCATTGCGGGAATCAATTCCCCAGTAGAAGGAGAATTGTTTTCAAGATTCTTTTGATCGATTCTTTCATAGCATTTCACTATGCGTTCTTTGTTGATCTTCTTTATCGAATCAAGGTCATCCCTGTATTGAGCCATTACAGAAAGCATATGCAGATTGGAATAGAAGGACTCTTCTGCCATAGCTTTTGCAGTTTCCGCATTTTTCTGGAAGGCATCCATCAATCTCATATTCCGTATTAATCTGGAATAAATCATATCCTGGAACTGTTCGGCATGTTGCTTTGATTCTGGAACAAACAGCTATATATTTTCTACGGAAACATCCTTTATAATACTTGTCACTTTCAGGAAGACCAGATAGGATCCAATAATTTCTAAAATAAGGGTAAGCACAAGGGTTAGAATGAAGTAATGAAGCTTAATGCTTACAGTGTTTGTACTCATGATAGAATCTCCTTTTTCGGATGTCAGGTTAAAACAAGGCATTGGGGATAAACAGGACGATAAAACATTGATCAGAAAGCAATCCAATTTTTCTTAATGATTCTCTCCATAGAGGTATTGTTTTATAATTCTGTCCATTTCAGGGGATAGCTCGCCAGTAGAAGAAGAATCATTTTCAAGATTCTTTTGATCGATCATTTCATAATACTTCACAATGTCCGCCTTGTTGATCTTCGGTACAGTATCAGGATCATCTCCGTTTTGAGCCATTCCCGCAAGTGCAAGCAGATCGGAATGGAAAGACTCTTCTACAATAGCTTTTGCAGTTTCCGCATTTTTTTTCTAAAAGGCATCCAGCAATGCCATATCGTGTATTAATTTAGAATAAATTTCAGTCTAGAACTGTTCGTCGTACTATTTTGATCCGGGAACAAACAGCTATATATTGTCTTGTAGGGGTTCCTTCACAATACCCATGATTTTTAGGAAAACCAGATAGGAACAAAGAATTCCTAAAACAAGAGTAAGCACAAGAGTTAAGATGAAATAGTGTAGTTTCATGTTTACGATGTTTATACTCATGATAGAAGCTCCTTTTTATTGAAGTCTTTGGAAGAACAGATAAATATCTATTCGTACTATTCCCTGATTCAAAAGATCCAGTGGGTTCCGTACATTCACATATTTGGTTCATCCAATTTAATAGCCTTTATGGCTGTTGTGTGATGGTACATTTTCCTCCTCCCTGAGATCTCCTGAAGAGAGTATAAGACTTTTAAAAAGAATTTGCAAATGGTTTTAGAAAAATTAGTATTTTTAATGTTTTGAAATAGTTCGAAACATTGCATCTATTGAGCCAGGAAGGCGTATATTATTGAGGCGGGGCAGATAGAAAACGGATGGAGTCTTCTATGGATATGCTGAAAATAGGCAGGCCGAAAAAGAAAAAGTCCCTCATATGCACAAACTTCCCCACTTACATGGGATTGATTCTTACTGATCTTGAAGAATCGAACCGGATCACTTTGGAGAAACGGTAGAAGAAAGAATCTCTGCCGGAAAAGGAAAATATGACAGCAGAAGATTTTTTAGTATTGAGCAGGATTGGCAAGAAAAAGAATGGATAGAGGCAACAAGAGGAAAGATCAAAAAAAAATCTTCCATGACTTTACAGCCAGCTGGAAGCCAATGGAAGATTTTTGAATATTTCAGTTAGTTTTTCTGAACTTCTTCCTAAGAAGAAGAGGCATTGAAAATGGCAACAGTCTGATCCCCGCTCAGGAGATAGAGCTTGCCGTCATCAATTTTGAAGCCGGAAACGGAATCCAGAATTTTGAAGTAAGCAGTCTCCAGATCCATTCCGGGACCGGCCATGCGTGTAGCTCCAATCGTTCCGAACTTCAGTGTCCCGTTTTCGACATCAACTGTGACAGAACCGAAGTAACGGTTAACTGCACTGGACCCGTAAACCTGTCCGTCAGCCGTGATGGTCAGATCGGTATCCTGCATCGTTTCCGCTTCCTTCATTTCTTCCGGGACATCCAGAGAATGAACATCCAGAACCCATGTACAATTGTACAGTTCCTGATTGGTTCCAGGAAGAGCTGCTGTCTCATTCTGGATATTTTCCGGGACCACGTTTATTTCAGTGGATGTTTCCGCATTCACATTTTCGGCTGGGATGTCATTTGCATCCACCGGTTCTACAAAAATGGTAATTTTAACCGGTTTGTCCGCAGGTGGCTGGATCACAATCGGCGGGCATTGCGGTGTCATAATATGATGACGACCATTTTTCATGTGACGGTAATGCCAGCCGGAACGCGGGCAGTTTTTGAGAACTGGACATTTTCCCGGAGCTGCCGGACAGTTTTTGAGAGCTGGACATTTTCCCGGAGCTGCCGGGCAGTTTTTGAGACCAGGGCATTTTTCGGGAACTGCTGGACAGTTCTGCAAATCCGCTGGATTGACCTGAAGAACCTGGCTGTTGCTTGCTGGTGGACATTGTCCTGGATCCGGAAGAGGCTGTATTCTTCCTCTGTGCCCATGAGCATATGCTGCTGGTAAAGCCCCTGCAAAAATAACCGCAAACGCGGCTGCATAAAAAATGAATTTGTGTTTCATAAGACCTCCATTTTGTTTAATTGTCTCAACTTCCACAGCAGGTGTATTTCTTTTCTTCTACTGAAGTACTCCTGTGGAAGAAACGATTTAAAAATAATTTTCTTTGAACAAATCTTTCTGCTGTACAGAAAAAACAATACATAATCAGAAGATGAATGAGTTTTTTTGTCTTTCTGTCTTTTGAAACCAGAGCCTCTTCCTCTTTATGAGAGATCCCATTCATTATAGCTCGTTTTTGTATTTTTTCAATCCCTGTATCTTGCCATCTGGAATACGGAGAAATTTTCCTGAGACAGCCTTTCCTTTACAGTCTGATTCTGTCATAGCCATCATTTGCATTCCCTCTCGGATGTTCAGGCCGGAGAAAAAATGTTCCTGCAGCCTTTGGCGTTTCCCGGAAGCTTATGAAAAAAACAAGCAGAGAACGGACCAGCCTGAGAAACAATGTCTGATGGACTGCCGTTTCTTTGAATAGGCCGAAAGCTGAGCATTTTTTATACTTAGCATTTTATACTTAGCAGCCATTAGAATGAATTGAGCTGTTCCATAATTTTTGCAAAGGCTGCCAGTTTGTCTTCATCGGAGGCTTCCGGAAAATAACTGTCGATATCCGGCTTGTCGGCAATTTCATCCGGAATGTCTTTGAGAAATTTAGACGGAAGCTGGCGGACATACTCTCTGAACTTAAAGCGTTCCAGCGAATATGTCATGAACAGGTATTCTTTGGCCCGGGTGATGGCTACATAAAAAAGACGGCGTTCTTCATCTTCTGCATTTTCAAGCAGGGCGCGTTCGTGGGGAAAGGTATTCTGTTCCATGCCCACTATGAAGACAGCAGGAAATTCCAGACCTTTGGCAGCATGAACAGTGGAAAGAATTGGTGCATCACGCTTTTCATCCTCCTCCTCAGTGCGGTCATTATCATCCATGAGCGCATAATTTTCAAGAAAATCTTCCAGCGTTACAGGTCCCTCCTGACTTCGTTCAAACTGGCCCATGTAATTCAGAAATTCAAGCACATTTTCCCGGCGAGAATCAGCTTCACGTATGTCTTTATAAATTCTCTGAAGCCCATTAAGGTATCCCACTTCATCCAGGTACATCTGAGCCTTCAGTGCCAGCGATCCCGGCTCTTTGAACTGTTCCCGGAACTGGCAAATGGTATTGCCGAGTTTTTCCGCAGAGGAACGGGCCTGGGAGGTAATTTTCTGATGATAGGTGTTGTCCAGGAGAAGTCGGGCCAGCGGTTTGGTATGGCTCTGCTGAAGATTGCGGAGAGCAATGACGGCCTTATCCCCAATTCCTCTGGGAGGCAGTCCGATAATCCGGAGAAGGCTTTGATCATCTCTTTCATTTAAAAGAAGTTTCAGGTAGGCTGCGGCATCCTTGACTTCTTTGCGCTGAAAAAATTCCTGTCCGCCAATGATTTTAGGCCGAATGCCGCGTTTGCGGAATTCCTGTTCAAACTGTCTGGACAGATGATTCGACCTGTACAGAATGGCACAGTCTGAATAGCACATATCCGGATTTTTGTCCAGAAGATCGTTGATGGCGTCTGCGACAAAGCGGGCTTCTTCTTCGCCATTGCGCAGCTGGAAAATATGAATATTTTCGCCATCGCCTTTGGCAGACCAGAGATTTTTGCTGTAGCGTCTTGCGTTTCCTGCAATAACAGCATTGGCTGCTTCCAGAATTTTTTGCGTGGAACGGTAATTCTGTTCCAGTTTGATAATAAGTGTTCCCGGAAAATAGTCTGGAAATTTTAGAATGTTGCGCACATCGGCCCCGCGCCAGGCATAGATGCTCTGGTCATCGTCGCCCACAACACATAGATTGGGACGGGGACCTGCCAGCTTCTGAAGAATCATGAACTGGGTCAGGTTGGTGTCCTGATATTCATCCACCAGCAGATAGCGGTAGGTTTTTCGATAATTCTCAAGAATGTCCGGATGGTTTTCAAAAATCTTCAAAGTCAACAGAAGCATGTCGTCAAAATCCAGGGTATTCTGGAGCTCCAGAATTTGCTGGTAGCGTTCATAAATTTCTGCCAGTATTTTTTCGGCAGGCCTGGATTCATTGGCTTCAAAAAGCGCATCTTCCGGGAAATAGCGTTTATTCTTGCAATTTGAGATGAAGTTGATGATTTCATCTGTGGGGACTTCATCCTTGGATATGCCCAGTTCGGCAGCAGCCTGGCGGGCCAGACTTTTTTGATCGGATGTATCCGCAATGGTAAAACTGGAATTGTAATTGCCTGCATAATGAATATCTCTTCTCAATACCCGGGCGCAGAAGGAATGAAAAGTCCCCAGCGTAACTTTCCGCGCAGCGTCCGGAGGAACAATCCTCTACAGGCGTTCTCGCATTTCCCGGGCAGCTTTATTGGTGAAAGTAACACCGAGGATCGACGATGGATTGATTCCACTTTCAATCATATGGGCGATTCTCGTTGTAATCACCTTGGTTTTTCCGGTTCCCGCTCCCGCAAGAACCAGAAGAGGGCCTTCGATGGAAAGGACGGCTTTCAATTGCTGTGGATTCAGTCCGTCTGTAAGTTTCTTCATGACTCCGGTATTCTTCCTGTACTGATGCAGCGCAATGTCTTTATGTGAAAATAGACAGACCGGACTCCCGGAACGGGAAGTACGGCCTGCTGAAAAAAATTTTAAAGCGATTTTCCCTGAGGTCTCATCTGGGGAAACAGAATAACATCGCGGACAGAATCCATATTGGTGAGCAGCATGACCAGACGATCAATGCCCATGCCGAGTCCTCCTGTGGGAGGCATGCCGTATTCAAGTGCCGTCAGGAAGTCCTCATCCACTGCCTGTGCCGGATCTTTTCCGCTGAGAGTAACCTGTTCCATGAAGCGCTTGCGCTGTTCAATGGGGTCATTGAGCTCAGAATAGCCTGGAGAGATTTCCTGGCCATTGATTTCCAGTTCATAGACATCCACAAGGGATGGGTCATCTTCACATTTTTTTGCCAGCGGGACAAGTTCTGCCGGAAGACGTGTCACAAAAGTTGGTTCGATCAGTGTATCTTCCACAAGCTTTTCATAGATTTCATGTGTGATTTCCAGATCGGTCCAGTCCGGAAATACGGCGGCTCCAAGCTGCTTGGCTCTTTCATACTTCTGTTCGCGCGCAAGTTCAAACCAGTCCTGACCTGCAACACCTTTGACAAGTTCCTTGTAAGGCATTTTTCTCCAGGGCTTTCCAAGGTCAATGATTCGGTCTCCGGCTTTGATCTCATAAGTGCCGTTGATCTTCATAGCCAGGGTTTTGATCAGGTCTTCAATGAGCTCCATCATAGTTTCGCAGTTTCCATAAGCCTGATAGAGCTCAATCTAGGTGAATTCTGGATTGTGTTTGCGGTCCATGCCTTCATTTCGGAAATTGCGGTTGATTTCATAAACCTTTTCAAATCCGCCTACAAGAAGTTTTTTCAGAGAAAGCTCGGTGGCAATGCGAAGATAGACATCGGTGTTCAGGGCATTGTAGTGCGTTACAAACGGGGTCGCAGCGGCTCCACCTGGAATATTCTGGAGCATAGGCGTTTCAACTTCCATATAGCCTTTACTGTCCAGATAGTTGCGGATTTCACGGACAATCGCGGCGCGTTTCTTGAAAACGGTGCGGCTTTCATCATTCATAATAAGATCCAGGTAACGCTGGCGGTAGCGCTGTTCGGTATTGGTGAGGCCGTGCCATTTTTCAGGAAGAGGACGCAGAGATTTGCTGAGCAGTCTGTAGGAAGCAACTTTCAGCGTGATTTCTCCAGTCCTGGTTACAAAGAGATGCCCTGTTACTGCGATAATGTCTCCGATGTCAAGTTTTTTGTAACGTTTGAACTCATCTTCTCCCAGTACATCACGCTGGGCATAGGTTTGAAGTTTACCTTCCTGGTCCTTGATGTGAGCGAAAATGGATTTGCCCATGATCCGGAATGATACAATGCGTCCGGCAACCGTTATTTCTTGTGTATTTTCCGTATCCGGCACAAATGTTGCTTTTGCCGCCACGGAGGAAATGACACCGTCCACGCGTGACCCATAGGGTTTCAGGCCGGCTGCGGCAAGTTCCTGCATCTTGGCTGTTCTCTGCTGGAAAATATCATCAGACTTCTGCTGGAGAATCTGTTCATCCTGGATGGGTTCCTGATCCATTTTCTTTAAAATCCTTTCCTCAAAAAGTTGAGAGATGTGTTTTAAAACAACAATATACACCGGAATAGTCCTTGTTTCAAATAAACTGTCTCAGATTCAAAAAAGAAAATGAATCCAGGATCTTGAAAGGGATGTATCCATGGGGTGAAAAAGCCATGGACCGTCTTCAATGCGTGTGTATTTCTTCTGGGAGATTTCCAGTTTACTGACCATGGAAATTGTGAAGCAGAAGAATTTTTAGATCTGGAGAAGATTCTTTGCCGTTTTGACTGCGGGAAGGGCGGAGAGGAAGAGGGGAATGAGAGAAATAAGGAATAGGAGCAGAATTTAGAATTTTTCCGGCTGCGTCAGCTTTACTTGAACCCGCATCCTAACAAAGAAAGCATGAGATTTACCCTGCTGATGTGGAAATTTTTGAAATACTTATGTCGAGTGCTGTGTCATAAGCTTACGCAGAATTTTCACAATGGATGCAGGATTGGAAATTGGCTCCAGATAAGGTTTTAGGTAACGGAATCCACCCCCGTAAACAGGATCCTGATTTTCTTCAATGTCAAGCATGGGCAACTGCCAGTTTTTGCTTTTTGCGTAACGCCAGGCAAGGAATTCAGCCCATCCTTCCGTGATTTCCTGCCGGGAAGGCTGGCCGACGTATTCTGTCATCCAGTCATGGGCAAGCTCATGGACGGTGACCGTGTAAAACTTATGAATCGGAAGTCCATACAGAACGTAAATATTGTATTCTTCGGAAACAATGGAAGTCTCGTTTGTTTCAAGGTTTGTTGAAAGTGTGGCCTCTGTTTTGAAAAGGCCCAGTTCTTTGGTTCCATTATTGCCTGTAAGCTGGTCCATTTCCGGAAGGCTTACCAGATGAATGGCTATGGAGTGTCCAGTGGCAATGCCAAAGGATTGTTTTAATTCCTGACGGATGGATTCAAAAATCATTTCTGCCTGTTCCTGCGAAAATATGTTGTTGTTCATGCAGTATTTGCAGTAGAGTCTTCCATCGTCAAGAGCCAGGTGCTGCTGGGTGAGGGGCAGTTTGCAGAGATCGCATTTCTGAGAATTTTCCATGCATTCCTTGCAGATGCAGACAGTATTGTGCCGGGCCATAAAGTAGCCGTTCACATGTTTTTTGCAATAGCTGCACTGAGGAAAGGACTGCTGAAGGCATTTTTCAGAACAGTAGTATTTCCCGTTTGAAACGAAGCCGTCCTTGACGCGCCTTCCGCAGACTGCACATACGGCGTTGACGGCAACGCCAGCTTTTGCAGCGCATTTTTTGCTGCAGTAAATGTTTCGTTCAGAATCGGCAATGAATTCTCCACGGATGCGTTTTCCGCAAACATCGCATTTGTAGGTCTTTGCATGGGCCTGAAGCAGGGGATGAAAAAGAAAAATTCCAAGGAGGGAGAAAAGAAGAAGAATCCTTGCCAGATTTTTATTTTTTCGCATGGAACAGAACCCCTTTCCATTTGCTTTTAAAAAAATCGCGTGTACATTATAGTTCTTATTGATAATGTAGGAAAGCGGTACAGATTTTACAAATGTTTTTACGCATAAAGTCTGTGTTTTTTGCTGAGACGGGAAAGAATTATTTTTTTTTCTTTTTTGACTGAAGAGGGATCAATGGGGCAAACTTCTTGTACTGAACATTTTGTAATAAATAATGAAAAAGGCCTTCATGCAAGGCCTGCCGCTTTGTTTGTTCAGACTGCTTCAGAATTTTCATCTTCCGTGGATGTTATGAATGAAGATACCAAGACTTCGGCCGATGGAAAAAGTGTCATGTCCATGCTTATGCTGGCTGCTCCCCAGGGTACAAGACTGCGTCTGACAATTACAGGAGACGACGCGGAAAAGGCCATGGAAACATTGGGAAGTCTGATTAACAGAGGCTTCGATGAGTAAATCTGTTCCAGAAAAAAATGCACGCAGTTCCGGATCCGCCGGAAGCAGACGTCCCCCTCAGAAAAAGGAAGTTCTCTTTCATGGGATTCCTGTTTCCCCCGGGATTGCCATGGGGCCTGCACGCCGCTTCGGCCAGTCAGAGATTCATGCCATCAAGCCCTCTGAACTAAAAAGAATTCCGGATAGCCAGGTAGAACAGGAAGTGGAACTGTTCTATTCGGCAATATCAAAAACAGAAAAGGAACTTGCCAGCCTTACAGACAAAATGAATAAAGGCGGTGTTGATGAGAATACCACCGATATTCTGGAAGCTCATCTGCTGATTGTCCAGGATAAAGTTCTTCACAACGATGTGATTGGAAGAATCCGCAAAAACCATATTTCAGCGGAGCAGGCTTTGAACTTGACGATTCGTCACTATCTGGATGTTTTTTCCTCCATGAAGGATCCTTATCTGAAAGAGCGGGCCGATGATGTGAAGGATGTCGCCAACCGGATTCTGAATAATATGACTGGAATGTCTCGCTCAACATTGGAGTCCCTCACGGATCCTGTCGTACTTGTGGCAAAGGATCTGACCCCTTCTGATACGGCTTTGCTGGATCGCAAAAAGGTTCTTGGTTTTTCTATCGAGAATGGAAGCAGAACCTGTCATTCAGCTATTCTGGCGCGTTCCATGAAGATTCCGGCGGTGGTGGGAATGCAGCGCCTGTACGACAAGGTGCAGGACGGAGATTCCATTATCATCGACGGATATCTGGGAATGGTGATTCTTCACCCGGAAGAAGAAACCCGGGATTTTTACCGGGAAAAGATGGCCCGTGAAAAAGAACTTTATTTCGATCTGCTCAAGGAAAGCCGCCTTGCTGCTGAAACACTGGATGGGTACAGGTTGAAAATTGCTGCAAATGTGGATGGTCTTCAGGATGCAGGAGAGCTTTTCAGTCTCGGGGCAGAGGGCATCGGATTGTATCGCACGGAATATCTTTATATGAACAGTGCCATGATGCCGTCTGAGGAAGTACAGTTTGGCGTATACCGGAAGCTCGCAGAAAGCATGAAGGGGGAAGACGTCGTGATTCGGACTCAGGATATCGGTGGTGATAAAAATGCCCTTTTCACCTCTTATCATGAGGCCAATCCGTTCTTGGGAATGCGGGCTGTGCGCCTGTATGGAGAGTACCCGAATATTTTCAAAACGCAGATACGGGCGGCTTTGCGGGCTGCGGCTTTTGGCTGTATCCGGGTGATGTTTCCCATGGTTACCTGTATGAGCGAATTGAATCATCTTCTGGAGCTTGTTGAGACATGCAAGAATGAATTGCGGAAGGAAAAAATTCCTTTTGACGAGCATCTGAAACTGGGTGTTATGATTGAAATCCCATCTGCCGCACTGATCGCGGATGAGATGGCAAAAAAAGTTGATTTTTTCAGTATCGGAACCAATGATTTAATACAATATACACTTGCTGTAGACCGTACGAATGAACGAATTTCAAGTTTATACGATCCTGCCCACAGAGCAGTTCTTCGGCTGATTGCAATGACTGTTGAAGCTGCTCATGAAAACGGAATTCCAGTGGCAGTTTGCGGAGAAATGGCTGCAGCTCCGGAGTTCGTACCATTCCTGATAGGACTGGGAGTGGATGAACTGAGCATGAGTCCTGTATCAATTGCAGCTATCCGTAAAGTCATCCGCAGAATCAGGCGTTCTGACGCCGAAGCCATTGCTCGGAAAGCCTTGAAGGAAGGCCAGACTGCAGATGCTATGCGCGAAGCCCGCAAACTGTTGGAACGTGCTGTGCCTGATTTAGTGAATGTTATATCCCATAAGATAGAACAATAAATTTAAAAGCAGGAAAGAAAAAGGAATACTTGAAAATGTCTCTTCCTAAAGTAACATTGGAGACAACGCTGGGTGCAATTACCTTGGAATTATTTGAAAAGGAAGCCCCGTTAACGGTAGCGAATTTCCTTCGCTATGTAGATGAAAAGTTTTATGATGGAACTATCTTCCATCGGGTGATTGCCGGATTTATGATTCAGGGCGGCGGCATGGATTTTGATATGTTTCCCATGCCTACACATGAACCGATTAAGAATGAAGCGGACAACGGCCTTTCCAATAAAACCGGTACGATTGCAATGGCCAGGACCAATGTTATTGACAGTGCTACCAGTCAGTTTTTTATTAATGTGGCGGACAATGTCTATCTGGACCACAAGAGCAAGACAATGCAGGGGTTCGGTTACTGCGTTTTTGGAAAAGTCATTGACGGAATGGATGTTGTAAAGAAAATTGAAGCTGTTGAGACTTGCCAGCGCCAGGGATATCAGGATGTCCCTTACGATGAAGTGCGTATTATCAAAGCATTTCGCTCCTGAGCCTTGCAGATTTGATTTTTTTACTGTCTGATTTTTCAAGCCCGGCCGTATGAATGAGATAGCGGCTGGGCTTTTTCTTTTACGGTGTTTTTTTTTCAGGAGAGGAAATAAGTATTATTTTTTGTCGCTGGAAAAGCAATTGCCGGGGTGAGTAGGACTTTTTTCCCTTGCATAAGATTTTTAAATAGCCTGCCGGAAGGCTTGCCTGTTACATCAGAAGAGGAGATGCCACACTTATGCCGGAAAAGAGAGAACTTTCTGAATAAGAGAAAATTCCACTTGTGAAAAATTTTTTCTATTTCTGAAAAAAGTACTGCTGTATCGGATCCTGATTTTTGCCTGATTTGAAATTTTCAGCAAGTGTGATAACTGAAAAAAGATGGCTGCATGAAAACAAATATGGTCTTATAGTCAACAGGGAAACACGCTGGTGACATACTAGAAAAATGTTAGGCGGAGACAAGCAAGAGCCTTCGCTGCCAAAAACAGTTCTACTGCTGATATAAAATTTTCTTTGTTCAGGAGGCTCAGACAAGAATCCCTAGCGAATTCAGCAGAATAATCAGGAGACAGGGAATGACAATTAGGCACATGCAGAACTGATAGACAAACTCACGATACCATTTCTTTGTTTCGCCTCTGATTTCCTTGCACATTTTATTCAGCCCAATGACTGCAACCACTAGAACCGTTGTAAAGATGGCTGCAATAGGCATCATTACATAGTTGCTGATAAAATCGAGGGAGTCCAGAATGTCCATCGACTAGTAACGGTCAATAAAACTGAGCGGATGAACAAAAGAGAGCACGCTGTAACCGAGAACTGTGACGATACCAATAACCAGAATTTCAGCAACACCCCATATAATAGCGCGTTTTCTTGTCAGTTTCAGTTCCTGCCCAATGGTTTGAACGTTGGTTTCCAAAAGGGAAATTGCAGAAGTTGCTGCCGCAAAAAGCACTAGGAGGAAGAAGATAATCCCAAAAATTTTCCCGCCCGGAAAGTTTGCAAAGACCTGCGGCATTGTGATGAAGACCAGTCCGGGCCCTGCAGCTTCGGCCGCTTTCTCGCCTCCGAATGCCACAACAGCCGGGATAATCATCATACCTGCGAGAAAGGCTACAAATGTATCAAAAAATTCAACCTGGTTTACATTGGAAATCAGACTGTCCTCCTTGCGCATATAGGATCCGTAAGTGACCATGATGCCCATAGCTATGGACAGAGAATAAAACAGCTGTCCCATTGCTGCAACAACGGTCATATAGCTGAACTTGGAAAGGTCAGGTTTCAGATAGTATTTGAAGCCTGCTCCTGCATTGGGCAGGAAAATCGAATAAATACAGATTGCAATCAGCATCAGAATCAGAAGCGGCATTAAAATCTTGTTGAATCTTTCTACACCCTTTTCTACACCGCAGGCAACTACAATCACCAGAATGGCAATAAAAATCAGAAAATAAAAAATAGGAGACCATGTGGAGGAAATAAATTCTGTAAAATAGGCTTGGGATGCGGAAATTTTTTGCCCGTCAACGATCACACTGGCATCCCGGTGAAAGCGGCTGATCGGATTAACTGTAAGTGCCACAATATATTTCGCAACCCATCCTCCGATAACACAGTAGTAGGGCACAATAATAATGGGAACAATGGCATTAATCCATCCGCCAATGCGAAGAAAACCTAAAAATGATTTCTGGCCTTTGCAGAGGTCACGATAAGAACCGATGGGGCCCTTTCCAGTCATTCTTCCAATACAGTTTTCAGAGATCAGCAGAGCATATCCGAAAGTCAGTACGAGGATCAGATAAGTCAGAAGAAAGATGCCGCCTCCGTATTTTGCTGTGAGATAGGGGAAGCGCCAGATATTTCCAAGTCCGATGGCAGATCCTGCGGCTGCAAGAACAAAACCGATTTTACTGGTGAATCCTTGTTTGGAATCCATAATAATTCCGAAGTCCTTCCGTTGTTTGCTTTCAAATGCTTGTTCGCTTTCAGACGGCCGGATTCGTGACACAAACCGGCTTAAAATAATAGAGTGAAAAATAGCATAAAATTAAAGGATTTCAAGAAGAAAGACGAAGAAAGAATATTTTCTTTTTCCTTTTGCGTGTGGAAACGAGCTTTTTTTCTGCAAGCCTGAAAAAATATGGATTTATACAGATATTTTATAGATAAAAGGAGAGGAAGGAAAATTTTTTATTTATTTTTCGAATCTTGTCTATCTATTTGTCTTCTATCAAAGGACGATTGGAAACAGATGGGAACGAAAGGACAGGAGAGAGAAAAAAAGATCCCCGTTTTCTTTCTGCATGGAAAACAGGGATCTGGGGGAGATATACAAAAAATCTGGATTTTCAGACTTCTGAATCAATTCGATTGTGTACGGAGCTGGAGAAGAAGCTCAATGAGCTCATCCAGTTTTTCATGGGTTACCAGAGGATTCAACAAAGTAAATTTCAAATGAACATGACCATCAAATACGGTCTGACCAATTACAATACCATGACGGTGCAGAAGGGTTCTGCGTACTCGCTTATTCAGTTCATCTCCGGATTCTTCTGAAGAAGAGATCGGTTTCAGACGGAACACAACAGAACTGATTTCCGGCTTTGTTACAGTTTCAAAGTCCTTGGAATTATGGAGTTTCTCATAAAGATAAGCTGCATTTTCGATGCAGGTTGTGATGATTTTTGACCATCCTTCTTTTCCGCGTGTCTGGAATGCCATCCAGACTTTCAGGGCATCAAAACGGCGTGTAGTCTGCATGGATTTATTAACAAGATTGGTATATCCGTCTTCTTCATCCTCTTCACGGTTCAGATAGTCTGCATGAATCGTCAATGTCTGGAAATTTTCCTTGTCTTTGATCAGGGATGCGCTGCAGCTGATGGGCAACAGGAACATTTTATGAAAATCAACAGTAATGGAATCACAAAGATGGAGACCCGCCACTCTGGAGGCATATCGGTCGGACAGAATAACGCCGCTTCCATAAGCGGCATCTGCATGAAGCCAAAGACCATATTTTTCAGCAATTTCGTGAAGTTCCGGAAGAGGGTCAATACTGCCATAGTCGGTGGTTCCCACTGTAGCAGCTACACAGAACGGCAGATTTCCACAGGCGAGATCCCGCTCAATGAGTTCCTGCAGCTTGCGTGCATCCATTTGCTGGGCTTCATTGACGGGGACTTTGACCACCGACTCATAGCCGAGTCCCAGCATATGAGCGCTTTTTTCCATGGAGAAATGAGAGATACAGGATGTATAAAGTCTCATTTTCCGGAAATTTTCAGGGAGACCATATTTTTTTACATCATAATGAAGCTTACTGTTGCAAAACCAGTCTCTTGCAAGCAGAAGTCCGGAAAGATTGGACTGAGAACCGCCGGATGTAAACACCCCGTCACTTTTTTCCGGATCATAACCGTAAAGTTTGCAGAGTTCCCGGACTACTTCCACTTCCACTTCCGTAGCTACCGGGGACTGGTCCCAGGAATCCATGGACTGATTGAATGTGGATAAAATCAACTCTGCTGCAATGCTTTCAAGCAGTGCAGGACTGTGCAGGTGCGCCATATAGCTGGTGGAGGACGGACGGAGAAAATTGGGAAGAATTTTCTCCGCAGTTTCTTCCAGAACTTTATCAAATCCAAGACCTTTTTCCGGAAGAAGCTCCTGAAGGCGGATCACCTTTTTCAATTCATCCGGAGTCAGCCCTTCGTAAGCTGCGGGACTGGTCATGGAATCTGCTATGGCGCGGGCGGTTTTCTCCAGAATTCTCTGATATTCCGCCCTGTCCGAAATGTCCGATGTCAGGAACAGATTATTTTGTGACATCCTTGTCCACCTGAATGACTACTTTTTCAAAGATTTCCAGCATCAACTCAATTTCTTCGCGCGTCACGGTCAAGGCGCACAGACAACGCATTACTGCGCCGTTTCTACCGCCTTTTTCCATGACCAGTTTATTAAGGAAGCATTCATGCTGTACACGAGCTGCAATTTCGCCGGACGGCGGTTTTGCTCCGAGAGAATCTGCAGGTGCATTGGGGTCGATGAATTCACAGCCGCACATCAGGCCTTTTCCACGAATATCTCCGATAATGGAAACTTTCTTTTTCAGCTCATTGAGCCGGTCGAAAAGAATCTGGCCTTTGGCACGCACTTCTGCCAGAAATTCAGGTTTGGATACACGGTTCATTACCACGGTCCCTGCACGCATGGCCAGCTGATTGCCCCGGAAGGTTCCGGCATGTGCGCCGGGTAACCATTTATCGAGCTTCTTATGATAAATGACAACAGCCATAGGCTGAGATCCGCCAATAGCTTTGGATGAAAGAATCACATCCGGCACAATATCAGCATATTCAAAGGCAAAGAAACGACCGGAACGGCCGAATCCGCACTGGATTTCGTCTACGATCATGGGAATATCCAGTTCCCGTGTTACGCGGCGGACTGTCTGAAGAAACTTGACCGGCGCAGGAATAACGCCTCCTTCGCCCTGAATCGGTTCTAGAATGACTGCTGCAGGCTTGGTGATTCCGCTTTCCGGATCCTTGAGAACGCGCTCAAAATAGGCGCAGGCAGCATCTGTCCCGGCTTCTCCGCCAAGCCCGAACGGGCAGCGGTAAGAATAGGGATATGGCAGAAAATGTACATCTGGCATCAGAGCCTGAATCTTGGATTTTGCCGCCAGGTTGCCCGTCAGAGAGAGGGCTCCATGTCCCATGCCGTGATAGGCACCATTGAATGCAATCACAGAACTGCGTCCGGTTGCTGTTTTGCACAGCTTGATGGCCGCATCCACTGCATCTGTGCCGGAAGGGCTGCAGAACTGAATTTTGGCATTTTCCCGAAGCTCTTCCGGAAGAAGAGCAAGAAGCGTATGAACAAAAGTGTCTTTTACAGGAGTCGTCAAATCCAGCGTGTGCAGAGGCATATCACTGGACAGCATATCCATCATAGCCTGGTTTACTTCAGGATCATTGTGCCCAAGGGCCAGTGTGCCGGCTCCGCACAGAAAATCCAGATACCTGTTTCCTTCCACGTCTTCGATCCAGGAACCTTTTGCCTTTACCAGAGCAAACGGAAATTTTCGCGGATAGCTCCGGGCGTTTGACTCGGTTTGTTCCTGGCGGACCATATAATCCGCATTCGTGATAGGTGTTGTTTCATGCCCTTTGCATTCCTGCACTTTTTCGTTAAGTTCCATCATTTAAGCAGAACCCTTCTTTTGTTCCGGAATTGAACCTCGCTTCCGTTTTTTTGTTGACATTCCGGCAGAATTCAACGGGCATTGAATTCTGTCGATTATTCCGTGACCGACAGGCTTGCTTTCAGATGCGACTGGTTCTTTCAGACAGAGGAAAGGAGGAATACAGTACCACACAACCGGATACCGGAGTGTGAAGTGTATTCACCGATTCATCTGTAAAAATGAACAAGTAAAGAGCAGAAACAATCCTATGGTAACGGACTACAATAAATCCAGTTGTTTGTTAACAGTATTTTTATTCAATATGGCCCATAAAATACACTGATTTTTGATGATTTCAATATGGAAAATGAGGAAAAGCAGGATGTTTTTTCAATTTTTTTGTCGTTGAGATGGGATTTGTTTTTGATTTTATATTTAATATATTTAAAATAAATAAGTTATATTTTTATATTCATTAATATCTTTGTGAAAATATTGTTCGATATTCCAAATGTTTATACCGTGGGGAATCAGGACTTGCAGACGGTGAAGACATGGGGCCTGAAAGGCAGTACCAGCGCCTTTGGAATCCGGGTACGGAAAGACGGCCCGGACAGGAAGAAATAATAAAAAATCATCAGGTTGTCAAAAGATTTTGTTCAGACTGGTTCGATACAGTATCAATACCCTTGAAGTGAAAATGAAAGCCCCGAACTGAAGTGATCCGGAAGAGAGTTCCCTTGGATTTCCATCCGGGAGGAGTAACATATATAAGACCTAAGATGACAACGGCTTTCATAAATAAAGCCAGGTTCGAAAAAACAAGTCCCCGAAATAAGCAAGGAGTCGTTATGCTTGTAAACAAACCCCTGATGGGATGGAATACATGGAATACATTCGCACAGAAAATTTCGGAACAGCTCATTTTGGAAACAGTCGATCGTTTTGTGGCACTGGGGCTTCCCGAATTCGGTTACAGGTACATTGTCATTGATGACTGCTGGTCCGAAAAGGAACGGGATCCGGTTACTCATAAACTGGTAGCTTCCCGGGAAAAGTTCCCGAACGGCATGAAAGCTGTGGCAGACTATGTTCATTCCAAGGGGCTGAAATTCGGCATGTATTCATGTGCCGGAGTGCGCACCTGCGCGAATTATCCAGGCAGCTTTGACCATGAATTCCTGGATGCCGAAACCTTCGCTGAATTCGGCTGCGATTTTCTGAAATATGACTGCTGTTTCAAACCCTTGACTGCAAACAGTCCACTTCTGTATCACCGCATGGGAAATGCTTTGCGCGCATGCGGAAGAGATATTGTATTTGCGGCGTGCAATGGCGGGGCTGAAAATGTCTGGCACTGGATCCGTTCCACGGGGGCCCATATGTACCGTTCCACGAATGACATTGTGGATAATTTTGTTTCCTTTACAAATATTGCAAAGAGTCAGGTGGAAAAATTCTGCTATTCTGCTCCTCAGTGTTTCAATGACATGGATATGCTGACTGTAGGTATGTTTGGGAACGGCTACGCCGGTTCTTCCGGATGCAATGTAGTTCAGTACAAGACTCAGTTCTCTCTGTGGTGTCTTATGGGAACTCCTTTGATGCTCGGCTGTGATATCCGTAAAATGACGCCGGAAATCCTGAAGCTGGTCACGAACCGTGAGCTGCTGGCCATCAATCAGGATCCGGAGGTTCGTCCGGCCTTTAATGCAGAAGGAGTTCCTTACAATATGGAAAGCTGCAGTTTGGTTCTGGCAAAGCTCCTGGCCAATGGAGATCTGGCTGTAGGATTCTTCAATTTCTGCGATCATGAGATTGGAACCACTCTTATGTTTGAGAATATTGGGTTTCCGTTTGCATCAGGTTATGATCTCAAATTCAAGGATGTCTTTACCGGTGAAGAAAGAATTTATCAGGAACGCCTTACCTGTCGTCTGGATGCCTGTGACTGTGCAGTGTTCCGTGTGACTCCTGTGAAACGGAGAACTGTGTGAACAAAAACAAAAAAGGTGCGACTTATGTTTGTTATACCGGAAAAATAGACAGACACTGAGGATTAATACCGAGGTTATTTTCTCGAAAGAACTCTGCCGGAAATATGGATACTGCCAATGACGAATGTGGACGATTGCTGAGACTGTTACTGTGACTGTGACTGCTGCTTGCCTGGCATAAAGATATTTCATTTTAAAAATTCAGTTTTTTATGAAAAGCAGTCAAAGGCTCCTTGTTTTTCAACCGGCGGAGGTTATCTTTTGGCATGTTCACTTTTGTGAACCGAAAATCAGGTCAGATATAGAAATAGAAATGGACAAAAAAAATAAAAAGGAGCTGTTATGCTTGTAAACAGACCCCCGATGGGTTGGAACACATGGAATACGTTTGGAGCAAAAATTTCCGAACAGACCATTAAGGAAACCGTGGACAAATTTGTGGAGCTCGGTCTCCCGAAATCCGGCTATGAATACATCGTTATTGATGACTGCTGGTCCGAAAAGGAACGGGATCCCATTACCCATAAAATGGTAGCTTCCCGGGAAAAATTTCCGAACGGTATGAAAGCTGTAGCTGATTATGTTCACTCCAAGGGATTGAAATTCGGCATGTATTCATGTGCCGGAGTGCGCACCTGTGCGAATTATCCTGGCAGCTTTGATCATGAATTCCTGGATGCCGAAACCTTTGCTGAATTCGGCTGTGATTTCCTGAAATACGATTACTGCTTCAGACCCCAGACGGCAAACGGTCCGCTTCTGTATCATCGTATGGGCAATGCTCTGCGTGCGTGCGGAAGAGATATTCTGTTTTCCGCATGCAACTGGGGGGCCGATGATGTATGGCGCTGGATTCGTTCCACTGGCGCACACATGTATCGGTCTACCGGAGACATCGTGGACAACTTTACATCCTTTACGAACATTGTAAAAAGTCAGATCGAAAAATTCTGCTATTCTGCCCCGAACTGTTTTAATGACATGGATATGCTTACCGTAGGCATGTTCGGCAATGGAAATGTGGGATCTTCGGGCTGCAACCTTACTCAGTATAAGAGCCAGTTCTCCCTGTGGTGCCTGATGGGTGCACCGCTGATGCTCGGCTGTGATATCCGTAAAATAACGCCGGAAATTCTGGAACTGATTACAAATCGTGAGCTCCTGGCCATCAATCAGGATCCGGAGGTCCGTCCGGCCTTTAACGCAGAAGGGGTTCCTTATAATACAGAAAGCTGCAGTGCAGTCCTGGCAAGGCTCCTGGCCAATGGAGACCTGGCTGTAGGATTCTTCAACTTCTGCGATCATGAGATCGGGGCCACCGTTATGTTTGAAAATATTGGGTTCCCGTTTGCAGCGGGCTATGATCTCAAATTCAAGGATGTCTTTACTGGCGAAGAAAAGATTTATCAGGAACGCCTCACCTGCCGTCTGGATGCCTGTGACTGTGCAGTGTTCCGTGTAACACCGGTGAAACGCTGATGAACTGTAAAAAATGCGGCATACAGATAACGCCGGATGAAATGGGGCTTAACAAGAAGTTGATCAACCGCAGTGTAACTGAATACTTATGCTACGATTGCCTTGGCGCCTATTTCAAACTGGAGCGCAAGGTGCTTCTGGATATGGTCGAGCGTTTCAGAGAAGCCGGATGTCATTTGTTTGCTCCGAAAAAAGAACAGTGAAGAGTCTTTGAGAAGAGCAGGGCCGGAAGCTAGAAAAAAAGCACCGTGCGGCACTGAGTAGCAAGCCCCGGTAAGGGAGATATTTTCCTGTGCTGAAGACGCCTGCTTGAATTAAACAGAGACTGAAATTTCAGGGTTCTGTAAAGAAAAAGAAACAGGATTCTGCTTGTCAATCCCGGGCTGCGGGATAAAAGCGGATCCTGTTTTTTTTTGATTTTGGACGTGGTAAACATAAGGAGGAAATGAACGGAATTTAAAAAGACCGTATTTTTTACATGGTTTTGAAACTGTTTTCTTTTTTTAAAGTTCCGGAGGTTGTTTTTTGATCTTATATTCCAGGATTGAAAATGGGGGACAAAGAGAGCGTAAAAAACTGAATTCCTGAAGATCGTGAAAAATTTTCACCAGGAGTATCCTCCCTGGAAAAGCCCCGCTTGTGTTGGACCTTCATGCCGAATCGGGCAATGAAGGACTAACACAAAATGGATGAAATAGTCTGAACTTGCATAGACAAAGGAGAATCATATAGGAAATCCGGTTCTCTACAGTGGGGATGCAATGCCTGATAAGGGGAGAAAAAAAGACTTATTTCCCATTCAGAAATTTGAAATAATTTTCCTGGAAAGCCTTGCGGAACATTTCTTCGGGGG
>CASERY010000129.1 GCA_949290385.1 uncultured bacterium
AATCCATTTATTACGGAAAAGAGTCCGTATCATGGTGCTTATCTGGCGGTGGTTGAATCTGTATCAAAGCTGATTGCTGCCGGTGCCGAGTTCAAAGATGTCTACCTGACTTTCCAGGAATACTTTGAAAAACCCAGAAAAGATCCGCATCGTTGGGGCAAGCCTCTTGCGGCTCTGCTGGGAGCCTTTAAAGCCCAGATGGATTTGGGGATTGCTGCAATTGGAGGAAAGGATTCCATGAGCGGATCCTTTGAACAGCTGGATGTGCCGCCTACACTGGTTTCCTTTGCGGTGACAACGGATACTGTAGAGCATATCGTTTCCCCGGAATTCAAAAAAGCCGGTCATCCTGTCATTCTGATGAAGCCTGTCTATGAAAGAGGACTGCCCAAAGCGGATTCTCTGAAAAAACTTTTCGCCAAAGTGACAGGCCTTGTCCGTGCAGGACGTGTGGAAGCTGTCTATACACCGACTTACGGAGGTGTCGCAGAAGCTGTCATGAAAATGGCATTTGGAAACGGGATCGGTTTTGTGTTTGATCCTGCGGTGGATCAGGATGACATTTTTGGATACCGCTATGGTTCCTTTGTCCTGGAAATGAACAGCAGTGATCCTGTAGAGGGTGCTGTCAAACTCGGACGTACTGCAGAATCCCCTGAGATTTCCTGGAAAGGGGAAACACTCCAGCTGGATGATCTTCTCACTATTTATGAAGATAAGCTGGAACCGGTTTATCCATGCAATCTCAGGCCGGAAGGCAAGAAGATTGAAGCGTGCACATTCTCAACAGTACGTCATGCTGCACCGGCGGTCGGGGTTGCATGTCCAAAAGTATTGATTCCGGTTTTCCCGGGGACCAACTGCGAATATGACACGGTGAAAGTCATGGAGGATGCAGGAGCAAAAGCTGAACTTTTTGTGATTAACAATCTGACTGCATCAGGCATTGCCCGTTCCATAGAGAAATTTGCGGAGTCCTTGAAAACTTCTCAGATCGTTTTCATTCCGGGAGGATTTTCCGGAGGAGATGAACCGGATGGATCGGGTAAATTCATTACGGCGTTCTTCCGCAATGCGGCGATTCGTGATCAGGTGACGGAACTGCTGGAGAAGCGCGACGGTTTGATGTGCGGTATCTGCAACGGTTTTCAGGCTTTGATTAAACTTGGCCTGGTTCCGTATGGCAGAATTGTGGATACAGATGAAAATTCTCCCACACTGACCTTCAATACAATCGGTCGCCATCAGTCAAGACTGGTTCGCACACGTGTGGCTTCCAATAAGTCTCCCTGGCTTGCAAATACCAGAGTTGGGGACATTTACACGGTGCCTGTTTCCCATGGAGAAGGTCGTTTCTTGGCTTCGGATGAGCTTGTGCGGCAGCTGGCTGCAAATGGACAGATTGCCACGCAATATGTGGATTTGAATGGAAATCCTACAGATGACATTCGCTATAATCCGAATAATTCTGTTGCCGCTGTGGAAGGCATTACTTCTCCGGATGGTCGTATTTTAGGCAAGATGGGGCATTCAGAACGTATTGGCCACGGCCTTTATAAGAATGTGCTGGGAAAATATGAAATCGGCATTTTTGAGGCGGCTGTTCAGTATTTCAGAAAGTCGTGATTGCGGAACTGTTGGATTCTAAAGCTGACATGGAATCAAAACCCGGTCTGAGATTTTTTCGGACCGGGTTTTTTATTTTTTGCAAAAGTAAAAAATAAATGGAAAAACTGAATCCATTGATTTTTTAATGACGAAAAGATGGTGAATCTTTGTCTGCGGTCCAGGATAATGTTCTGGACGGATGGAGGAGGATATAAAGAGAAAACGGAAAAGAAAGCCGGCAGAGATGGTTCAGAATACATGGCAGAAAAGAGAAGAACTGCAAGGCATTGTTTTGAGAGAAGGGATTCATTCGACCAGTCTTTTCTCACAGTTCATGCCGGACTTTTGAACGCAGGAAATTTATGGATGGAGCGGTTCTTTATTTTTGGATTCTGATGTTGTTTTAGATATAGCTGTAATATAGTCTTGAAAATAGATTTTTCCTTTTTTTAATTTTTAATAAAAAAAACGCCGGTAAAAACTACCGGCGTTTTGGGGACTGCAATTGTTTTTTAATGGATCAGAATATTTACAGAACACGGAAGTTCGGATAACTCTGATCGGCACTATTTATTTCTTTTTGTTGATCAGAACGTTAAGAACCCCTTCCGGCGTTGTCGCTTTCAGAATTTCATCTACAGATTCCTGTTTGTTCAGAACAGAAGCAATTGCAGAGATGAATTGAATATGAGGACCTGTGGAATTCTTCGGGCTGAGGCAAAGAATGAAGATCTTAGTGGGTTTACCATCAATGGAGTCAAACTGATAGCCAGCTTTGTGAATACCAACAGCGGCAACCAGTTCTTTAGTTCCATCTGTCCGTCCATGAGGAAGCGCCACTCCGTTCTGCATACATGTGGAGATGACGCTTTCCCGGTCCAGAATATCTTTGCAGCAGAGTTCCTTATCAAGAAGATGTCCGTCTTTTGCCAGCTGATCCACCAGCTCATGGATAATGCCTTCCTTGGTATCGGATTTGAGATCCATGATAATGGCTTTTGTGTCAATGACTTTTTCAACAAGAGAACGCTCCTACTTATTCTGCTGGGCATTCGTTGCAAGAAGGTTTTTCTGAATTTCAGACGGATTCGTCAGTTTTTTCAGTTGCTCTATAGCCTGATGCAGATCCACGCAGGTTTCGTACATGATGGCATTGATGAAGGGGACTTCATCTTCTTTGGATTCAAAAACAAAGCTGTTGTCTTTCATGTACATGGTAATCTACTGGGTATCCTTCCGGATCTGAAGCATGCCGGACTCCTTATCCAGGGAAGAAAGCATATAACCTTCGTTTTCAAGGCTTTCACAAAGGCGCTTGTATACAAATTCGCAAATTGTTTCGGATGGGAAGTTGAAGGATGTATGAATGGTATTTTCTACTTTGCCTTCCTTTTTGACTCCTTTGCCTCCAATACCAAGAAGAATTGTCAGCAAGGGGGGAGCAACCACGGTGGTTGCAAGCGTCATGATAATGGCGACACCGAAGAACTGAGAATTAAGAATGGGCTGAACTTTTCCATCAATCTGCATCATCATTCCAGCACCAATACCCGCAATGATTAAGGCCACTTCGCCTCGGGGAATCATGCCGGCTCCGATTCGAATGGCACCCAGGAAGTTGAAGTTCATGAAAAGAGACGGAAGTGCACAGCCGATGACTTTGGCCAGTACAGCCAACAGAGAATAGACAAGACCGACTTTCAGAACGTTCATGTCGGCAAATACCCGGATATCCACCAGCATACCCATGATGACGAAGAAAATGGGGACAAAGAAATTGTACAGAGGATGCAATGTGTTCTGAATCGCAAAGGAAATATCGGTTTTAGAGAGGCTCAGACCTACAACGTAAGCACCGATAATCATAGCAAGTCCAGCCTGTTCGAAAAGTCCGCTGACAATCAGGGCAATTCCCAGCGCCAATGTGGCAAAGACTGCCGGACTTTTAAAAATCTTCAGGAATTTAGCAAC
>CASERY010000130.1 GCA_949290385.1 uncultured bacterium
ATGCACAAGCAGATTCAAAAGGGCCTCTCTGACTGCCGTTTCGGGGTAATCCCGCTGATCGATCCGGCGCAGTTTTTGAAAAGTAGAATGAGTCTGGTTGCGGAAATCAATATAATCATACACTTCATCCATCTGCCGGAACAAAGAGCCGGAAAATTCTTTACGGTCCTTAAATTCCCGTTGTGTTGTTCCTTCAAAGGCTGCTACCTTGATCGTATGCACACACTGATCGGACAGCAGAAGTCCCAGATTTGTATAAACTCCATCATGGGTCATAATTCCTAATGTTTTCATCTGCGGCTCACCAAACGGGATATTTCTTTCGGAAAATTCCTTCCGTGCCGCTTCAAAAGTCAAATCCTGTTCCAAAGACCGCATATCCTCAAAATGGTCTCCATCTGTTTCTTTAATCATACGACGGATTGCTGTATTAGTGGCCGGAACAGAAGAATATCCCTGACGCACAAAAACACCTTCCGGTCTTAACCCTTTTTTGGCGATATAATAGGGCCGCTCTGTTCCCTGCTGAACGTCAATAGCAACAATCTGTTTTCCGTCCGCGTTCAACGTTTGATAATGCAGGAACATGGTTAAATCTGGTTTGATTGCATCCCGCACCATATTGCTGACCTGTAAGGCGGTTCCGTCCGGGTCGTCCACACCGATGACAGTTCCATCGTCTTGAACGCCAATATATAGTTTGCCACCTTCACAATTTGCAAAAGCTATAATCTCTTTTTTTATGTCATCCACAACAATAGACTTTAATTCCACGGTTTCGCTTTCCTGAAAAATCATTTGATCGCCTCCTGGAAATATTCTACCCACATTCTACCCAATCTAACCATCTTTGTCAACTGTTGGTTAGAAAAGTGGTTAGAAAAGCGGGGAGAAAACAAAGAGTGAAACAAAAATTGGGTTCAAATCGAGCTATCAAAACAAATCTGTCCCGAATTTCATATATTTTTCGGGACAGATTCTAACCGTGGTTCAACAATGCCGTATAGACGGACAAAATACAGATGCCGGGACCTGGCAGGTGCAGCTTGACGCCATGACCAGCGGACTGACCCTGAAAGAGACGGGATACGAAACAGGCAGAAGCGTCAGGGATGCGATGTCGGAATAGAATACGATTCATAAAGGAAAAGCCGGAGAACCTCTCAGAATAGAGACTTCGGCTTTTCCTCTATTCGATTGCTATATCTCAGGCATTCCATTTCTCCAGGGGTGACGTTACCAATATAATTTCCGTCCAGATCCATTTTGTAAAAAGCCATTTCATAAGGAACTGAGCGTCAGGAACAATATATTTCCCTGTTCCGGAGCTTAAAACCCCTGGGGATCCTTCTCCTCCAGAGGCAATCTTCATATCCTTTGTAGCTTCAGTTGTTCCGGCGGGGAACTTGTACAGGGAGTCCGTAACATCATTCACATACATGTCACCACTCAGGACTACCAGTTTCTCTATAATTTCAATCTGCTCCATTATGGCATACATTGTCTGACAGTGACCATCTGTAACCACGGTATCCCCGGATTCGATGTTCGGATGGTGCTTGCATCGTCAAGCCTTTCATTAAAGTATTTATTCAGAGAAAATATATTTGTATGTAATCCTTTCTGATGACAGAATATATTGGATTTCTCCGGAAGGAAGAATTGTTTTCTGAACTTTATCCCAATCCCGTCCGTGTTTCATTTTTACAAAATCATCTGGATTTTCAAGCTCAGCTTCTTCCATGTTCACTTCAGGTCTGCCGCTGCCTGCACAGGCGTTCATAATTTCGATGACTATTTCATATTCCTTTTTCATTGCAACACCCTCCTTGTGTTTGTATGATTTAATTATACCATTTGATTACCGATGCTGTAAGAAATTAATTATAAATTGTTTTATCTTACAGTCATCCCAGGCAGTTTTACTTTTCCCTGCCCATCCTGAGAAATCTTGTTTTCTCCCGGCAGGTATGCCTGGAAAAACGCATGTTTCCCCGAAATTCTGCCGGATTTCCTCAGCACAGTTGTCCTTTTTTGCAAGACGTTCCCGTCGGTTCATATTTATGAACAGGTTAATTTGCTCCAGCGCTGTTTTGATTATCCTGAGGATTTTTGATTGACAATTTGGCGCAATTGTATTATTCTATACGCAGATTCACAGAAAAGACACATTTCAGTTTTCGGGAAGCAGTTGTGCCCGGAAGGTCTGAGTCCATAGGGTTCGGACAGTGTCAATATTTACAGTTTTAATTCGATTATACAGATGTAGAATGGATACAGAACGGCCAGGAGCTGTTCAGGAAGTCCGGTCAATATTCCGGCACGGTTTATCCCCGCTGTAAGGCAGAACGAAAGCTGCACAACCACTGAAACGGAAGGTTTTGGGAAGGGCAGCCGGTAGGCACAGGATTTACGCTGCGAGTCAGAACACAAGTATCCAGGAATCTGTGTGATGAACGATCCGGAGGAATAAACGGAGAGTCCGCTGGTTCTCGCAGGAGAACCGAATATAATTTAACATGAAACAGCCGCGTACTGTGTACGGCGCTAAGAGGAGATCCGGCGAAACTCCGGAGCCAAGCGGGTGTAGGAAACTGTAGCCCGACGTGTGGTAAAGCCCACCATGCCTACTGTCTCATGGAAATGGCGGAAAACCGCTGTAGCCGTGGAGAGAGTGTCACAGTATGCCGTTATGCGGAAGCAACCCCTCTG
The DNA here is from genome assembly GCA_949290385.1 of uncultured bacterium. Taxonomy (GTDB): domain Bacteria; phylum Verrucomicrobiota; class Lentisphaeria; order Victivallales; family UBA1829; genus CASERY01. Next base: position 2,713 of record CASERY010000130.1, read on the forward strand.
CGGATGTGCAGAGGGGTTTTTTATGTGAAAAAATATGCGATACCCTCTGAAAAAGGTTATGCCTGTGAAGCGTGCGGCCGCACCGCCATGCTTCCGGCAGGCGGAATCGAAAAACTGAACAGGGAGCTGAAACAGCCGCGGGAAAGAATCCTGCGGAAAAGAGGAACGGGGTGAGAGACCCCACACAGAAACGGTACTGTAAGCGTTATGCCGTTCCAAAGCACAGAGTCATCTGTGTGGACGAAAGTCATCCACTGTGAGCATTCATGGGAAGGTAGGAAACGGACAATGGATCTTCGGATCTGAAGCGTGAGTCAGGATACTCTGTTTTCAGCGTCATGGAATGGCTTTCTCAGACCATGGCAGTGCATAAATGCGTTTGCACCGGCCTTTTTCGGAGGGCACGGTGCATTTTGTATATCCGCGGGCGGGTATCAGGGTGCGATCAGGAGTATGGAGAACAAAATGGAGAAAGGAAAAGTAAAATGAAAAGATTCAGAGGAGGATAGATGAAGTCCGACAGAAAGAAATAACAATTAAAGGAGGAAGAACATGAAGAAAAAAATGAAACGTATTCTGGCGGCGGTTGTTACCTTTGTCATGCTTCTGGGAAGCCTGCCGGTATATGCTGCCGGAGGAGATGCGGAGCGGACAGGGAATGATGAGAGCGCGTCATTCTGGCTGCAGGAGTATGATCTGAATAGCGGGCAGGAGACCGACAAGGCCTGGTATCCGGACGAAAGCGGATTGATTGAAGTACCGCTTCTGGATCGGACAACGAAAAATAACAGCCCTCTTCAGAGCTATACGGAATACGGCATAGCTCTGAAGGACGTGGATGGACTGGATGAATGGAGTCTGTATCTGGATTTTAACGGCATCCTGGAAGGCAGCGATTATGATTACAGCACAACGGACTACGGCACCTTTGGCATTTCTGCTGATCTGAAAGCCGCTCTGGACAGCGCG
>CASERY010000131.1 GCA_949290385.1 uncultured bacterium
TACAATATTTCTCATGCTGCTTATTTCAGTCATTGTAAACGGAGCTTCTTGGTGGGTAGCTGCAAAAATTACCGGAAATGAAACGCCCTATAAAGTTATACTCTGCATTATAATGATCGTCGGTATAGCAGAATTAGTGCCCTATATCGGATCTATCCTGAGCTGCATTTTATTCTTTACTCTTTTAAAAAACTGGGCAGTAATAGATTTCTGGCCCGATGGAGTTTTAATTGTCTATATATCCACCTTCTTGAAAATGATGCTTTATGCTGCCTTGATCTCTAAAGATTTTTTACCCGAAGATTTTCTACGAGCAGTCTTCTTTTTATAAGGACCTCAAGACAGCTCGGATACAATCTTTAAACTGGAAGCATTGTGCAAAATCTAGAAATTATAAAGCTCTAAAGCAATGTGTACGGGAATCATCAAATCCCTTCTAAAATTTATTCAAAAGGAGGAAGTAATTATGAAGCACAATGTATATTCATTTGAAACAACTCAATGGCTGTTCTCTTCCATTGTGGCATTTCTATTTTCATTTTTCTTAGTTTATGTCGTTTGCAAAATTTCCTTCATTGCCCCTGCGCTTTTTCAAGTCAACGAGAAAATCAGCATACCATTCCTACTCCTGATTGCGGTACTTCTCGCACTAAATGGATTGTAGCTGATCTATATGGGAATTCTGAAAAAAGAAGCTCATAGCGATTCTGTTTTTTATTTATACCTTCTGCTGTTACTTATGCCACTATTACTGTTCGGTGTTGTGTTTCTGTCGTATGCTCAAAACGGATGCTTTTTATTCATCCCGGCAGCACAATAAAAAATACAATCCGCCCCACTTAAACCTGCCATACGAATGAACCCATAAAGACGATTTCAACTGAACTGAAAGGAAGGCAATTATCATGGAAAAGAAACTTTATATAATAAAACGTTCTGAATAGCTGATTGTTTCTTTTTGTATATTCGTTTTTTCTCTTAATTTAGCGATGATTTCATATTTCTTTTCTTTCCTGTATCGCACTGTTCCCGAAGGATTCAATCCCGACATTCACCCTTCATTTATTCTTGTTATTGCCGGTATTTGTGCAGTAAGTGGAATCCTCCACCTTCTCATGGGAATATTAATCAAACAAACTTACAACCGCTATTTGTTCTATTCCTATTTATTCCTGCGTTTACTCCCAATTCTCCTCATCATGATTCTTCTGATTGATTTTGTCGAGGCCGGAGGATATATTGTAACTGTACATTAAAAAAACAGAAGGGGTGGGCAGAAAACATGGAACCGGAAGATTCTCCCTGCCATAGTGTTCTCCCTCTCCCAAGTCTGCAGCAGACATCATGTGGCAGGAAAAAATTTCAGTCAATGTCCCCCCCCCTGCCCTTCTGACCTTTTTTCTTCCCCCTTATTTCTATTTTCAGAACAACGCTTAAAATTCAATTAAATCGTAATTTCCTATAAGAGGGAGACGAGCTGTCTTTCCCTTCCAGGCATTGAGAATTCCAACCACGAAAAAAAAGAGAAAAACAAATCCCCCCAGGAAGGCAATACATTCACCAATCCCCGGAACATGGCTGAATATCCGGACTAAAACGATAAATACAAAAAGAATCATTCCCTGATTCACATGAAAATGCACATATTCCGACTGATTTTTCATCAAAAGAGGAATCACAAATAGAAATCCTATATAGGAAATCAGAGCCATTAACTGATCATTAGCTCCATCCGGCTCCGCATGTGGAACATTGTTGCTGATTCTAAAGCAGAACTTCATAGTTATAATCTCCCTGATTTCAACAGATGTTATTTCTCTTTTTTCTGTTTTTTACGTATTGATCCAAATCAAGTTCTAAGGAATTAAAAATCACCCAAACAGGAAGGCATGTTTCTGAAACTGGCACTCAAGAGCATCAGGCGTTCTGGATTCACAGGTATCCGGAATCCCCATGCGGCTTTTTCCATTCAAAGAATTTTTCCATCTCATGAAAAATACTCTTTGAAATACCCCTGAAGTGCAGGCTCCCTCAATTTCTTAATGGCTCTCATCTCAATCTGTCGGATGCGCTCACGCGTCAAGTTGAAAACCTTGCTCACCTCAACCAGCGTCATGGGTTTTTCAGAATCCAGCCCGAAACGCAGACGAATGACCTGCTGCTCACGCTCAGACAACGTGCCAAGCGCCTGCTCCAGACGAGCTTTTAATAATTTGAAGGCAAGAAGTCTTACAGGATCATCCGCTTCTCCGTCACTTAACAGGTTTTCCAGTTCAGAGCCTTCCTCTGTATTGCGGGGCGCCTGCAGAGAAATCGCCTGGCACATCATTTTCTTCAGCGCACTGATCCTGGGACGCGGAAGTTCCAGAATCGCAGAAAGTTCATCCAGAGACGGATCACGGCCATTGGTCAGAATAAAATTCTGTTCCGCCTTATTGATTTTGTTGATCGCAGCAAGCATGTGCCCCGGAAGACGGATTACACGGGACTGGCTCGAAATGGTATACAATACCGCTTGCTTGATCCACCATGTGGCATAGGTTGTAAAACGAGTCCCAAGGCGGTAATCATAACGGTCCATCGCCCGGATCAGTCCCAGATTCCCCTCCTGAATCAGATCCCCTTCCGGAACGGCACTCGACCGATAACGGTTCACAATGCTTACAACCAGACGAAGATTCGCTGTCAAAATCTTCTACTGGATTTTCTCCTTCTCAAGAACAATCGCCTGAATATTCCTCTGGATCCGACAGATTTCTTCCTCAGAAAGCATAAATTTTTCACCAATTTCCGCTTTCTTTTCCGGCGCTTTCTTCGCTTCATCCAGATAAAATGCAGCAACTTTTATCCATTCTTCCACCTTTTCAAAGTGGACTGGATATTCCAGCATAATCTCCACCAGGTCATTGCGGATCTTTTCTACAGCCGCTGAATTGCCACCTTTCCAGGCATCTCGTCTTTCAGCATCGCGCGCAGCAATCCGATCCCGCCATTTTTTCAGGACTGATCTCATAGAATCCGGGTTGAAGTTCGGCTCCTTAGCCGCATCCCCAAAGTCCGATACAGGGAACAAATCAGGCACATTCCCAGCTTCCAGACTGTCAAAAGCCTTCACATGCTCTGGCGCGGTAAAGGCATAGCGATACACTTCCCGGCGGATCCGCATATTAAGATTCTATAATTCCTTCCAGCACTGGAGTTCCTCCGCAGGTGCCATGGGCTCACTTTCCTCCAGTCTGTGATAATACTGCCGCAGCGAATCGGCGACATCCACATTATCCGTACCACAAGAGCCGCCATTTCTGCGGGAAGTCCAGCCGGAATTGTTTTCCACGGGAAAATCCAGAAGCTGTTCTGACAATCCTTCACTCATTTTTTCTGAATCTGCTTTCTAATCCGGTCCCCCACTGGATCCATCTCAGGGGGATCCAAAGGAATAGTGCCGTCGTTATCAATAAATCCATCCATTTTCTCAGGATATAAAAAAGACTGACTTCCACTTGCAAATGCCCCTGTTATCCATAAGGCTTTCCTGCAAATTTTCAGCCAGTAACGTTATTATAAATAAGGTTATTCTCAAAGTCAAGCTGTACATTTGTCTTTTTTGCATGGGAAAAGGTGTTTTCCTTTCATTTCCGGCTTCCTTTTTCCGTAAAAAGGTGGTATTTTTATAAGAACTCAACCAGGACTTACTCATGAATCAAGATGCTCTGCAAAAAAAACATATCGATCAGTCATCAGTTCCCTACAAACTTCTATGGCTTTCGGTCAATTGTTCCTATTCCCATTCATCCCTGGCGCTCCCGCTCCTGCATCAGGCATGCGCAAACATCAACTCCTGGCAATGGGTTTCTCTGGAAACGACCCTTGAAGAGGATCCCGCATGGACTGCATAGGCTGTCGCCCGGGAAAAACCGGATCTGGTTTGTACAACCCTCTACCTCTTCAACCGAAAACAGACACTGGACATCCTTCAGCGTGTAAAGGTTCTTCTTCCTGAAACCATTCTCTGTGCGGGCGGCCCTGAATGCCTTGGAGACGGAGCAGCAGATCTCTTCAAAAATGCCCCCTTCCTTACCACATTATTCAGAGGGGAAGGAGAGAAAATATTTCCCGAATATCTGAAAAATTTTTCCAGACAACAACCAAGAGCCATTCTCCCCGAAATTCCGGATGATCCGCTGACAGGATGTGCGATTTTTCAAGACTGGGTTCAGACAACGCTTCCTGTTTCCGATCCGTTTTTCAAAACAGACAAACCTTTTATTCAAATGGAAACATCCCGGGGATGTCCCATGGGATGCTCCTATTGTACAAGCTGTAAAACAGATCTGCGTTTCAAGTCCTTGCAGCAGGTGGAAAAGGAATTGTGCCTTCTGCGGCAAAAAGGCATCCGGGAAATCAGACTTCTAGATAGAACATTCAATTTTCCGCCTCAGCGTGGAAAAGACCTTCTGAAAATGTTCCGCTTAAAATTTCCGGAAATCAAATTTCATTTGGAAATCCATCCCCAGATAATGCCGCCCCTTCTGCAGGATGAACTTCTGCAAGCTCTTCCAGGCCAGCTTCATCTGGAGGCCGGAATCCAGAGTTTCAATTCTCAGGTACAGAAAGCGGCAGGCCGAAATATGAATCCGGAGGAAGCTTTGTCCGGACTCCGCTTCCTGTGTTCCTGTAAAAACTTTGAAACCCATACAGATCTGCTTTCCGGTCTTCCAGATCAGACCCTTCAAAGTATTTATGAGGATGTTGAAGAACTTCTGCAAACTGGTCCCGGTGAAATACAGCTGGAAGTTCTGAAAGTCCTGCCGGGGACCCCCCTTCGAAAACAGGCAGCACAATTCGGGCTCTGTTACAATCCGCAGACTCCGTATGACGTCATGAAAAGCAACACCATGAGTTCTGAAGACATTCTGGAGTCAAGGCTGTTGTCACGCCTGCTGGATTTAACTTACAATCATGCAGCCTTGCATCCAGTCATGCTTCAGGCAGCCAGAGACCAGTCCTGTTTCCTTCATGACATGCTGAACTTTTTTATCCGGAACAGCTTGAAACCTGGACGGCTTTTTGATCTAAAAAAACGTTTTCAGCTCCTTGATTCATTCTTTCATACCGGTTCTTCCTCCAGGAAATGGCCTTCCGCCCTGGACGCTCTGGCGGTTCAGTGGATCGCCTGCGGATATCCGCCTGGGACAGGTCCAGCACAAAACGCTCACAGAACAGGAAGAGCTCTGCCAAATACCATCGTTCTGGAATCCGGCAGTCTGGATGTGTTTACTGAAAAAGAAACAAAAGTATGGCAGCTGGAGACCCGGGAAAAGACCTATTTTTTCGCATTCAACCGGAAATACCGGGCCAATCTGCCAGCAGCCCAATGTTTCGAGATGGGCAAAAATGTTGAAAAAACTTCAACCGAAAGCGCTTAAGAAGTATATGACTCGTAAATTCCTTGCTTTTTAGGGAACAGGCATTATATTATAACTGCATTTTTCAAGGAACTGCCGACAATGCAGCATAACGTCTTCCGGCATGCGCCTGAAAATACGCTTTGCCTAAAAGAAAGGTGGATCAGAATGCCCAGCGCTAAAGTTACCGTAAATACCATTTCCTCAATGAAACAGGCGGGAACTCCCATCGCCATGGTCACTGCTTACGACTACACAATGGCAAAAATAATTTCCAATACAGAAATTGACATGATTCTTGTAGGAGATTCCCTGGGCAATGTAATGCTTGGATATCCCAGTACCGTCCCTGTTACGCTGGAGGAAATGATTCATCATGCCTCCGCGGTAGTCCGCGGAAATGGTAATGCCATGGTCGTATGCGACATGCCTTTCATGAGCTATCAGGTCAGCCATGAGGAAGGAATGCGAAGTGCTGGAAGGATCATGAAGGAAACACTCTGTGATGCCGTGAAACTCGAAGGCGGTTCCGAAGTTGCCCCCCTCGTCCGTAAAATGGTCTCCGCTGGAATCCCCGTAGTGGGCCATATCGGACTTACACCCCAGTATGCAAATGTGCTGGGCGGCTATAAAGTCCAGGGAAAAAATGAACAGACTGCAAGAAAGCTCATTCAGGATGCACTGGCATTGGAAGAAGCTGGAGCTTTTGCCATTGTCCTGGAATGCGTCCCGGCAAAACTTGCGGAACTGATCACTTCCAGGCTTCATACCGCTGCAAGCATCGGTATTGGCGGCGGAGCCGGATGCGACGGACAGGTGCTGGTCTGTACGGATCTTCTGGGAATGACCCAGGGGCATGTTCCTAAATTTGTCAAGAATTTTGCCGGTCTCAATGAAATCATGACCGATGCATTCAACCGGTATTCCGCTGAAGTAAAAAGTAAAAAGTTTCCGGCGGCAGAACATTCATTCAACATGAATGAAGATATTCTCAGCCGTCTTCAATAAGGAAGGATTCATTATCCATGATTCTCTGCAAAAGTATTGCTGAACTCCGGGCATTGCTGAAACCTCTGAAGACCCAGGGAAAAACAGTGGGTCTGGTACCAACCATGGGGGCACTTCATGCCGGACATGGCTCCTTGATTGCGGCCTCTGCCAGAGAAAATGATTTCACAGTTGTAAGCGTGTTTGTGAATCCCACCCAGTTCGGTCCGAATGAAGACCTTGATGCGTATCCCAGGACCTTGGAGTCAGATTGTCAGCTGGCTGAAAAAATGGGAGCCAATGCTGTTTTCGCTCCGTCCGTCCATGAAATGTATCCTTCTGAAGACATGACCTGGGTCGAAGTAACCGGAAATATTACAAAAGTTCTCTGCGGAAAATCCAGACCGATCCATTTTCGAGGCGTCACCACGGTTGTTGCCAAACTTTTCCTGATTGCAGCACCCGACCGGGCCTATTTCGGACAGAAGGATGCCCAGCAGGCGGAAGTTATCAAACGCATGGTTAAGGACCTCTTTTTTGATCTGGAGCTGAGAATCATGCCTATTGTCCGGGAGGAAGACGGGCTTGCCAAAAGTTCCAGGAACACCTACCTGAACGCAAAGGAACGCCAGGCGGCACTTTGTCTTTCCAGGAGCCTCAAAGAAGCTGAACGGCTTTACCGCAACGGAGAACGCAATCCGGAAGTTCTGAAAAAAGCGGTCCGGAACGTTTTAAATGCTGAACCCCTGGCAGAAATTGATTATGTGGACATCTACGCAGTTCCGGGCCTGAAAGAGCCTGCAGTGCCCCTTACAGGAGAAAATCTGTTGGCTATTGCGGTCAAGATCGGAACAACCCGTCTGATTGATAATGTGGTTCTTGGAGATATTACAACATGCTGATTCCTGTTTACCATGGAAAAATTCACCGTGCAACTGTCACGGAAACGAATCTGAACTACATGGGCAGCATCACCATTGATTCAGAACTGCTGGCTCTTTCCGGACTTCTGCCCGGAGAAAAGGTTCAGATTGTTGACAATAACAATGGCAGCCGTCTGGAAACCTATATCATTGCAGGAAAGGCTGGTTCCGGAATGATTTGTCTGAATGGGGCAGCTGCAAGACTTGTTACAGCGGGCGACACGGTCATTATTATTGGATATGCTCTTGTAACACCGGAAGAAGCGCGCACACTCCGGCCTAAAATTGTCATGGTGGATGCATAGAACCGTCCGGTGGAAGTCCGGGAGGAAGAATTTCCCTGCCAACTGGGATGATTTATAAATCTGCAGAATCATTCGGCAGTGGAGTGGCAGCAGTCCTGAAAGATTCCGACCCTTTGAGGAAATGAAGATATTCTTGTCTTTTTATCCCCTCAAATTTCATGATCAAAATGTTCAAGGAGCCTCCGACAAATGACAGATTCCGGGTTATTCCTGTCCTCTTCTCCAGTTGTTACCGTACTTGGAGCGGGATCAATAGGTTTTTTATACGGAATTCATCTTGCTCGTCATTGCAGGGTCACCCTGATCGGCCATAACCCGGAACGAATCCGCAGCATTCGAGATCATGGAATTCTTTTCCGGGAAAATGAAACAGAACGCAGAATATATCCGGTCCCGATAACGCTTTCCGGAATGCTTTCCGAATCACCGGATCTGGTCCTGGTAACACTCAAAGCACATCAGATACAGCAGGCTGTTGAAGAAAACAAAAGTCTTTTCATGGCAGGTGCTCCAATCGTCTGTCTGCTGATGAACGGCGGAGACAATGCACGCTTTTTCAAAAATCTCGTCCCCCGAGAACGTCTGGTCCTTGCAACAACAACCCATAATGCCATGACACTTCCTGGCAACTGCATCCAGCACACCGCCGGAGGTATTACAACGCTTGGGCCGGATGGGCCGGCTGTACATTTTACAGCCCGGCTTTTAGCCGATTCCGGATTCACAACTGAAATTGATCCGGACATTCACCGCATCATTTGGAAGAAACTCTTTGTCAATGCTGTAATCAATCCCTTGACAGCAATTCACGGGGTTCGAAACGGAGAAATTGCGAGAAATCCTCAGTATATGCCGCAAATATGTGGAATCCTTGAAGAATGTCTGCACGCAGCTCATTGTGAAGGTTTTGATTTCGAGGAAAATGAAATTCTGCATCATATCCTTCATATAGCCGAGAACACAGCCCTTGGAGAATCGTCCATGCTCCAGGATCTGCATCATGGAAAAACTACAGAAATTGACGAAATCAATGGATTTATTGCAGAGATCTGTGAAAAACATTCGATTCCATGCCCCTATAACCGTGAGCTGGTTAAACAGGTTCATAGCTTGGAACAGAAAGCGTTATAAAGAATTCGTCTTTTTTTCTTGTTCCAGCGAATTTAAGGGAAAACCTGATCTTGAACGAAAGTTTTACGATTTGCAATTCAATTGCTAAATAGTGAAAAATTCCCCGTCGTAGAAAAATCCTGCTGAGGATCAAAAATAGAACCTTCTTTTCTGTTCCTTCATGATGTCCAGAAAAAAACGGAGCCCGGACTGCCCTACCAGAAAAAGCATCCTCCAAGGGAAGAACCTTCTGGCTAGCTGAAAATGATCTATTTTGTGAAACGCTTCTCTCCTTATTCCTTCATGGGAACCTTCGTTACAGGGTGAGATGATGTTTCTTCTTCCGTATTAAAAATTGCTCCTGAGTCAGGCGTGCTCAAATGTGGAATTTCTTCTTCCTCATACGTCTCCAGAATATACGAGGAAGCACTGGAAGATGCCTCGGCATCCGGCTTTTCCTTCAAAGGATTTTCAAGAGAGAAAGTCCCGGCAGCCTCCGGATCAGGAAGACACGTCAGAAGAATAATCTCGGAAGGACAACCGATACGTATTGGAAAACCGCTCCAGATTCCAGTACCATTGGATACAAGAAGAGTCGTATCATCCAGCTGGTATAATCCGGAAACGAAGCCATTGTTAAACCGTGCAACAAGTTTTTTCAATCCCCAGACCATCCCGCCATGGGTATGCCCGGAAATTTGAAGTGCAACTTTCCTTCCGGCCGCTTCCCCGGCAAGTTTAGGCTGATGACACAAAAGAATGACTGGTAAATTGTCCGGCGCTTTTTCCAGAGCAAGATCGAAATCTGGTTCCGCTTCATGTTTTCTCCGGGCCGCAGGATCTGTTACCCCGGCCACCACAACATGATTCTCTTCGAGGACTACCGAATCATTCAGAAGCATTCGGATTCCAAGCCCTTCCAAAAATTTCATCCAAGGTCCGTATCCGGAATAATATTCATGATTGCCCGGAACTCCATAGACCCCGTATTTTGCATTCAGAAACTGCAGAGCTTCAAGATTCCTGCCAAACTCTTCCGGCCTTCCATCAACGAAATCTCCAGCGATTACAACAAGATCAGGTTCCAGAGCATTGGTTTTCTCCACAATTGCTTCAATACGTCCTCTATCGGAAATCATATCTGCGTGCAGATCAGCCAGAACCGCAATCTTCAGCGGCACTGCATCAGACGCCATCCCCTTCAGGACAAGATTAATCCGAGTAACTTCCGGGATTTTTACAGCCTGATAAATTCCATATCCGATCAAGCAGAAACTAATTAAAAGCAATCCCTCATGAATATGCTTCATCCAGGTTCGGCGGATATCGTACTCCTTCTTTCCTTTTGATTTCACCGATAAACGCCAGATAGTAGAAACAATCTCTGCAATACCAAGAAGAATAGCAAAAAAGAACATGCTCCATAACGTCCACAACGACAAAAGCTGAATCCATTTACTCCAGAATTCAACCCGAAGCAACCGCATGGAAAAAACCGGGATTAAAAAAACAGCCAGTACCAGCTTTACGCTCCAGTGCACTCTCTAGGCAAAAAGGCTGATTAAAACAAGCGATAGAACAATTCCAAACATTACAGCAAACATAGCAAACAGCCCCAGGAACCCCAGCGATTCAATTGGTTCGGTATACATTCTTTACAAACATCTTTATAACTGGTACTATATAACCGGAAAAGATGAAAAGGTAGTTCCGCATATAAAATTTCTGTTTTTTCTTTGTAAAGATTGCATGTTTTTGCCATTGTTGCAACAATTCATGCTGGAAATTATGTGATAAAACATTCCCCCCTGTAAAAAACTCCGCAGAATATTCCATCAAATATCTGGTATACATTCAAAGTTTTCTCTTTGATTCTGCCGTTAGAGTATATTTTATAGATGAAAATAAAATATCATTCGATCATTGCATTTTCAAAAATAGATTTTTTTCTGTTTTTTCATGATTCAAGTATCCCCCTTTTTCTCCTGGCATCTTTTTCGGACAGGAATAAAACAAACGGCTTCTGATGAAAAACCGTCCCACGATGTTCTTTCTATCCTGTAGTTCTACAGCGTTCCATTTCCATTTTTCCGTTGTAGAATCTACTGAAATAGACTGCCATATTTGTTTTTCCCTAAAAATATGGTATATTGGAAGGCGTTTTCTTCTATTCCGACTGTTTTTGTTCATACATTTTATGCGGAAAACATCATGTTCTGGAATCTTCTCAAAATCAAACACCCCCTTCTGCCGATTTCCGAGAAAAGCAGAATTGTATGGGTGCTCTTCATTGAATTTTTTAAAATAGCCACCTATGTCGTCGGAGGCGGATTTGCTATTCTGATCGTAGCAGAGGACACCTTTGTAAAAAAATATAAATGGCTCAGAGAAGGAGAACTCTCGGATATGCTGGCTCTCATTCAGACTGTTCCGGGACTTACGGCAGGAAACATTGCCATTTATACAGGATACCGTCTGGCAGGATTTACAGGGGCGCTGGCGGCATTGACTGGCGTTGCATTGCCATCCTTTATTGTTATCACTGTTATTGCGGCTGGTTTTGCCTTTCTTCCCTTGGAAAACCCTATTGTCCAAGGTGCATTCAATGGTGTCCGAACAGCCATGGCCGGGCTGATGATTGTGGCAATGATCCGTATCTGGGAAAAATCCGTGAGGGACTTTCTTCAGTATCTGGTCTTTTTCGCGACAGCAGCGCTTATTCTGCTGTTTCACTGGAATCCGGGATGGTTTATTGGAGGTGCTATTCTGCTGGGACCAATATGGTGTCTCCTGATTTTGCGAAAAATGCCTCAAGCTGCATTAGATGAGGATACATCCGGATCTCCAGAAAATCAGGGAAAAGCAGCAGATTCTTCAGGAAAAGATCAGAAGAAAGATTCCGGGATAAACCCCGGCAATCAAAAAATGCTGAACAAGACGGATACATAGAAAAAGAAGGAGATTGAAAAGTAATATGCATTTGATCCTTATTTTTCTCGTATTCTGCTATTTTGGTTTTTTCTGTCTCAGCGGAGGATCCAGTCTGCTCCAGTTCTACATTGACGATCTTGTCAATGCCCGTCACTGGATGACTCTTGAAGAACTGGGCAACCTTATGGCGATTTCACAGGTTACGCCCGGACCGATTGGAGTCAACCTGGCAACATTTCTAGGCTATACGCATGGAGGATTCTGGGGAGGGTTGTTAGCTACAGTGGGGCTGCTTTAGCCATCGTTCCTTCTGATGTCCCTGGCTGTAAAATCCTACACACGATGGAATCAGAGCGGGGTCGTGCGCGGAATTATGTACGGATTAAAACCTGTAACACTTTCTCTTGTCATGACAGCACTTACCGCCAGTCTAGGGATGTCCGTCTTTACCGCACAGATCCCGTTTGAATACTGGCTCGGGCTTGCAGAAAAAAATATGGAAGGCATCTTTGCTGTCCGATGGGAAATGATCCCTGTTTTCATTTTTTCCACCTATGTTTTGTGGAAAAAGAAGCTTTCCATTCTTCAAATGGTCATTCTTTCTGCTCTCTACGGAGCCCTTGCAGCCTGGATTTTTGGATACCGCTGAAAAACCAAACAGCATTTCCAAAGATCCGTACGTACGTGAAAAAATCTGCAGGATATTTTTCTTTTGAAAACCGAATGGCTGATCCTGAACAATAATACCGCATACTGTATGGATTTCTGGAACTCTTATGAAAACATTCTATCACATCCCTTGGGAAAAAAGCTTGTATTTCTGCATGGGATTTCTATATTAAACGCTGTACTGAATACCCGTAGAATGGAAAAAGCGGAGTTTAGTTTCCGCTGAAACAAAAAAGAAAGAGAGCCCCCCCCTTATGAATCGTTTCCCCATTCGTCCAGACCGCTATGCAAAAATTCTTGACGGTCTCTGGGAT
>CASERY010000132.1 GCA_949290385.1 uncultured bacterium
GTACAGTTTGAAATTTATTCAAGAAACATGGTGAATGGGACTCAGTGCATTCGGCGTGGATATAATATGCTTGATCCGAAAGACGGAGGGAAGGCCTTTTCAATTTACTGGCAGGAAGAACGTTATGAGTATATCAATGAAAACAGGAATCTTGCCGGTCTTGGTGAGGAATTTTTTTCCTTGATTGAATTGAAGGAATAAGTCTTTTTTTGAAGACGGCTCGGATGATCTTCCTGAACTCTCAAAACGTCTGTTTCCTGAAAATATTAAGAAGATGAAGCTTGTAAAAAAGACCCAAGGGGGAGGGATACGCATCTCTGGGATTTCAGGAGAATCATGCTTTCGCAGAAAAGTATATTTGCGCATTTTTTCCCACCAAGGGGGCAAGGTGGTCTGAAAGTTTTCATATTATAAGGCAAATGGCCGATGATGAACAAACAACCCCAGGGGAGATAAAAGATCTTGCCAGACTGTAAAACGATATTTATTCCTGCAGGCTTTGCAATACCATCGGTAAGAGGGTGGCAGATAAGATGTAATGAGACAGAAAGAATAATGTTCCCCTGCAGAGAGAGAAGGGCGGAATCGCAACAAACAGCATATAGCAAACAACAAGAAGCAGCAGGCAGATGAAAATTTCAGCAACTTCAGTTTTTCTTTGAATATTGTGCAGCATAATCGATATGAAGCACTGAACGAATGAAAACGCTCCTATGTTTTTTCCTTTGAATGTGGTACAGCATGATTCCTGTAAAACATTCTGTTTTTGTTATCCTGGAAATAATCTTTTGAAATAAAAATACATGAATTCTCTTTGATTCCCTTTTCAGAATCCTGAAAACTATGATATTTCAATGGCTTCTGTTGCAGGCGTGATGGACCTGTTCACCCATTCCCTCATTCCCCTGGCAACAGTGGGACGGACTCAAGAAAAATAAGATTAAGAAAGCTTTTTTATAGAGACCAGCGGCTTGTTTTCCGGATTTTGTTCAATTGATTTCCAAAGATCATCCACCATCTTTTCAAACTGTTTGGAATTTTCAGTGCTGTAGCCCATAGCACCTAAGTGATTGAGTTTGTACAGAACGGAATATGGTGTGATTTCTTCGGCAGGCACTGCAAGCTGGTAACGATCCACCTCCGATTTATCCGACTGGAGTTGACAGACCAGTCCGGCACTGCAAAGTTCATCCAGCACGCGCCGGGTTGTCCGGATAGGAATTTCAAGTTTCCCTGAAATGTCTTCCACTTTACAGAATCCCCCGTGGTTGACAAAGGCACTGCAAATGTAGGACATGATTCTCAGTGCGGCTACATCCTGATAGTAATGAGAATGGGAAACATCTTCCGGTTCAAGCTCATAAATATTTACGTTCTGGACCTAGAAGGACAGCTGGGCACCCAGAAGGATCAGAATCCAGCTGATTTGCAGCCAGATCAGGAAGAAAGGAAGAGCTGCAAAACTTCCATAAATGGCGTTATAGCTTGTGAGTTTTGTCTGAAGGAACATGTACAGATACTGGACGAGCAGGTAAACTGTACCAGTAAAAAGTCCTGCCACCAGAGCCGATTTCAGCCGGACCTTTGTATTGGGAATAAAAATGTAAATGAAAAAGAAGGTAATCCAGGCAATGATCAGAGGAAAAAGTTTTGACCCCAGCAGAATTACCGTAATCCATGTATGCGAGAACGGGAGACGTTCAGCTACATCATGAAGCTGAGTGACAAGGAAGGCACTGCTGGTGGCAACGATAATCAGCATTAAAGGGCATACAATAAGCATGGTCAGATAGTCGCTGATTCTGCGCAGAAGACTCCGCCCCTTGGAAATCCCCCAGATCGCATTGAAGGATTTTTCAATATTGCCCAGAAGTTTTAATGCGGTCCATATCAGTACACAAATGCCAACCCCTGCCACAATCCCGCCGCTGGCATTTTGAAGGGCCGACTCTGAAAACTTTATGATGCGTTGTGCAACTTGCTCCTGGCCAACCATGGACTGCTGAATTTTGGCTTTTAGAATGGCTTCAAAACCTAGACCTTTTGCAATGCCGAACATCAGGGCCGCAACCGGGACAATGGAAAGAAGCGTAAAAAAAGTCAGGGCAGATGCTCTCAATGTGCACTGATTTTTTACAAAGAATGTTGTTGTGAGAGAAACAATCCTTGAGCACTGCAGAAAGAAGGCGTTTTTCTTCGGAAGTTCATCCTTTCTTACCTGCCAGATACCAATTGTAAAATAATGCAGAAAGTGCTGAAACATTGGTCAACCATCCTTTCCCTGCTCGGAGGGGGTCATGCTTGTTTGGGGAAATCTCCATTTTTTGTGTCTAAGCGCTGTGACATCATCCAATCCAGAGATTCGTCCACAAAAGCATAGTCCCATGCGTTATGGCCTACCCCTGGAAGTTCCACATACCGGACCGTTTTATTGCCGGCTTTTTCCAGAGCTCTGACCATGTCCCTGGACCGGGATGGAGGTACAGAAGTATCGGAATCTCCGTGAAAGACTAGAATATGCTCATTTTTCAGCGCATTGGCGAAGCGAAGATCCGCTCCGCCGCAGACTGGCATGGCTGCCGCAAAAAAGCCGGGCCTGCGCTGAAGCATTTCCCAGGTGCAGAAGCCACCCATGGAATTGCCTGAAATATAAATACGGGTTGGATCTACCTGAAATTCCTGGATTTTACTGTCCAGAAGCTCCAAGGCATGTTCAAAGGGCTTTGAAGGTTTTTCAGCCATGACATGGGAGGGAGCACCCCAGACTGTTTCCACCCAGAGTCCATCCTCAGGGCATTGCGGGGCTATAAAGACTACTTTATAATGGTGTCTCTGCAGATAATCTACAATTTCCGTGGCTCCCGCACGCAGATGGGTCCAGTTTTCATGCCCGATGGATCCGACTCCGTGCATCAGCAGAATCAGAGAGTATCTGCCCGGGAGTTCGGGATGGCTGATGTATTGGCAATATCCCATTTGTGTGCCGTCTCCGGCTGTGAATGTTTTCTGTTCCATGCCTGCGAGCTGGGCCATATTGATTTCACAGGATTCAGGATGTTCGTTTCGAAGAGGGATATCAAGAAGAGAAAAATGCTTTTCAAAGTGTTCACGGAGACATTCCCCATAAACCGATACAGCTGTATTCAATGAATGGTAAATGGGTGTCCGGAGTTCGGCGCCGCTTCCGAGCATGAATCCGTAAGTGATATGCAGCAGCTGACGGCCGGGAACACATTCGAGAAAGGATTTCAATTCTTTGTCCGGGACATCCTCCGGATCCGGGAGAGAATCAAAATCTGCTGTTACATGATAATATTTGCAGGCTTCTGGAAGCGTTTCAAATGCTCGCTCAACCATTTTTCGGAAAAGTGCCGGATTTGTCAGGGCAATGGCATGACAGGCTTCCAGCCAGCTGGTGCCTGCTGTCTTTAAATGGAAATGTCCACCTGTTATGCAGCCGATTGCCGGAAACACAGAAAACTTGTCGCTTCCAGAGTGAACGGAGATCTTGTAAGAACCAAAAGTATCGGCTATTTCCACATGCTGTTTCAGCTGGCGTTCAAATTCAGCAGGGTCGCCGATATAATCTATACCCTTCTGGAATTCTCCGGCAAAGCGAGGGGCCAGAGATTCAAAGCGGACTCCGCGGTATATCAATTCAGAAGCTACAAAATAATGGTGTTCGGGCAGCGTCGGGGTGGTTGTTTCATCAATGGAAACTTCCAGATCTATTTTATCGGCTCCGTGTTTTGTGAGCATTTCTCCGACTTTTGCAGCGAAATCCATGGCCTGAGTATAAATCAATGCGCAGCGCATCAGTTCAAGACGGCTGAAGCAGAGGTTAGAATGCTTAAGTTGTACCGGAGTTGCCAAGTACATTTTTTCCAGCCGTGCGCGTAGAGCTCCAGGCAGTCTGCCGTATGCTTTTTCTATCTCTTCTTCATGCAAATCAGCGGAACCGTATTCCGGATGCAGTTCATCGGAAAGATCCAGAGTAAGCATTGTTACACCGGCATCCAGCGCATCCTGAATATGTTCAAAGCGTTTCAGGTGATCGCCATCTGCACCGAAGCCGTCTTTGTAGCCGGCCTGAAAGACGCCGAAGGAGGCGTCATCGATGACTTGCCGAAAAGTCCTTCCGGTAAGCGTCAACTCCCGGACTGACTGCTGGGCAAAGACTGGTGCAGCATTCCATTTTTTGAAAAGCTGGGCATGAAATGGAGTTGCATTTCCCAGACGGTCTCCGCAGCCGATGGAACATTTTTTCCTGAGAACAGGAACCGGTGCTGTCCATGGAAAATATTTGCGGAGTGCTGCGGCATTGTGCTGTGTCCTGGGCGCGAGTTTCAGAACCTGATGTCTTCCATGGGCACAGGGATAAACGGTGCCTTCGAAGGCATTGAACATTTCATTGGGCTTCTGGGCAATCAGCAGGAGCTGGTCTGCTGTGGCATCATGGATCATCATGACAGTCACACCGCAGGATTCATGTACGGAATCTGTATAATAAAAGGTGGTCCGGACTTTTTCGCCACCAAGGGCGCGGAAATATTCCATGGGAAGCTTTTCAAGAGAATAAATCATGAGAAAATTGCTCCTGTAGTCTAAAATTAAAAAAGCACCTGATTGCTGGATAAGCCATGTTCAAGTTATTTTTTTTCAGAAAATATCTGAATATCCTGTTTAATATACTGCTGCTGGAGTTTTTTTAAAACTGAAAAATGTACAGAGAGAGTGGCTTTCCGGGAAAAAACGTTGGTCTTGACAAGGATTTTTTTCATTCTGAAGGATCTTTCGGGATTTACATCAGGCGGATGAAGAGGTATATTAGTTTTAAGAGAAAGATACTGCCGGAATAGCTTCCATGCTGGAGAAATACTCTATCCTGCAGGGATGGGGGTTGCATAGGAGGATGACGAAGACAGAGGATTTCTCATTGACTTTTTACTTTTCCGCTGGAGGCGGATACGATAAGCTGATTCTTAAGAATAAGAAGGAGAAACATTTTGATGACAGTTCTTTTCTGTCTGGCTTCCGTACTGATTCTGTTGTTCATTGTGTTCCTGATTTTCCCCTATTCATGTTTCCGCTGTCTTGTACGGTTTCTGCGGGTTACCTGTTATCATGTAAAGCTCATGGGAAGAGAGAACATCCCGGAGAAGGGGCCGGCGCTGCTGGCGGCCAATCATATTTCTCTTTTTGATGCACTGATCCTGATCGGGCTGACACGCCGTCCTATTTATTTCATGATGCATGAAAAGTTTTATGAAATTCCACTGCTTCATTTTATTTTTCGCCGATGCGGAGTTATTAAAGTCCCCAGTGCGGGGAAAAATAAATAGATGAGAGCCTTTGTCGAGGAAGTGCGGGACCATCTGCGGAAAGGTGATCTGGTCTGCATGTTCCCGGAGGGGGGCGTTTCAGGAAATGGACTGATCCTGCGTTTTAAAAGAGGGATTGCCCGTATAATGCCTGAAGATACAGAGGTGCCCTTGATTCCCATTTCTCTCGGAATGCTCTGGGGAAGCCTTTTTTCGCTGGATAAACGCGGGAAGCTTCATTTTACACTGCCCCGCCAGTTTCCCATGCCGATTCTGATTCATGTGGGAAAACCGGTTCCTAAAGAGATGACTCCGTTCCAGCTGCGCCAGAAGATTTCAGAACTTAGCGCGGAAATTGAGATGGAGCGCCATCAGAGTGAGCATCCTGTGCATTATGCGTTTGTACGTTTGACGAAACACCGTCCGTTTTTTTCTGTCTACAGAGATTTTAATGGGGCACGGCCTTCCAACTTGAAAATGCTGATCAGTGCGCTGGTCCTTTCCCGGATTGTCCGAGAGCTTGACCAGCCGTATCAGAGCCGTTATATCGGAGTCCTGATGCCAAATTGCACTTATGCGGCGGCTTTGCTTCACGCTGTGCTTTTTGCAGACCGGACACCAGCTATTCTGAATTTTTCTGCGGGCGCTTCCGCCCGGGAGCATTCCATTCGGAATGCTGGAATCAGGATCATTTTGACGAGCCGGAAATTCATTGAAAAACTTGGATGGGAAAAAACTCCGGAAATGATTTTTCTGGAAGATCTTGCCGGGAAAGCAACACCGTCCCTGAAACGAAGGGTGCTGCTGGATGTGATTTTTCGGACGCCGGGGAGTCTGATGCGAAAATATGCTCCGGAAACGTGGAATGATCTTTCTCGAGAATGTGTTCTTCTCTTTTCCAGCGGATCCACAGGTATTCCGAAAGGTATTATGCTGACGCATCACAATGTGAACAGCAATTTTTTCAGTTTCTGGAGGGTGATCAACTGGAGTCCTAAAGACAAGGTCGTTGGAAACTTGCCGCTGTTTCACGCGTATGGATTTATTGTAGGTTTTGTGATCGAGTGCTATATCCCGACTCCGGTTGTATATATAACCAATCCACTGGATGCGTCCGGAGTATGCAGCCTCTGCGAGAAAGAAAAACCTACCCTCATGATGGCGACTCCTACATTTCTTCAACATTATATGCGGAAATACAAACCCGGACAGTTCCAGTCGCTTCGCCTCGTCATCACAGGTGCTGAGAAGCTCCGGAAGGACATTGCGGATAAGTTCCGGGCTTTGACAGGCCTGGCCATTACAGAGGGGTTCGGCTGTACGGAGACGTCTCCTATTGTTTCCGTGAATTTTTCCTTTTCCCAGTGGGACATGGGACGGGAAGCAGGGGTCAAGGACAGTGTGGGAGCACCTCTCCCCGGGGTTCATGTGAAGATTGTAGATCCGGAAACCTTTGAAGAGCTTCCAGAGAATACTCCGGGTCTCATGCTGGTAAAAGGCGGCAATGTTATGAAAGGCTATCTGAATGAACCGGAAAAAACGGCAGAAGTCATCCGGAACGGATTCTACAACACGGGGGACATTGCCAGTATGAGTCCGGATGGCTATCTTACGATTACAGGACGGCTTGCACGTTTCAGCAAGATCGCCGGTGAAATGGTTCCTCATGAACTCATTGAACTGGCCATCAATGAAATCCTTGGCGCTGAGGAGCGTGTTGTTGCTGTGTGCGGAGCAAAAGATGAGAAACGCGGAGAACGTCTCTGTGTTTTCTATACCGGGGATGTTTTGATTCCGGAACAAATGATTGAATCACTTAAGAAACGCGGCCTTCCGAATTTGTGGATTCCCAAAGTATCGGATTTTGTCAAACTTGAAAAGATCCCCCTGCTGGGATCGGGCAAATTGGACCTTGAAGCGATCCGCCGCATGGCCGCTGATCTTTAAAGTTTCAAGCTTCAGAACAGGAGAAAAAGCTTTTTCCGACAGATTCTGAAAAAATGAAGATATTCAAATGCAACCTGAATATTAGGAAACATGTCTAATTAAGTTATATCTTTCACGGGAAATAGCTTGTTTTTTGGGTCGGTTCAATGTCTTGTAAAAATCTGGATGAGGAGGATTTATATGAGAACAGTGTTGTTCTGTTTGATTTTTGGGGGAACAATT
This sequence comes from uncultured bacterium, assembly GCA_949290385.1. GTDB lineage: Bacteria > Verrucomicrobiota > Lentisphaeria > Victivallales > UBA1829 > CASERY01. The sequence goes on from CASERY010000132.1 coordinate 7,491, forward strand.
CTTTTTTATGCGGAAAGCCTCCCTCTTTTTGCCCAGGAGTTGCAGGCGGCAGAAACATTGGAACGTTCTTTGACATCCTCCGCAGCCCAAAAGAGTCCGGCCTCTTCCGTGCACAGTTCTCCCAGGGGAGGCGCTTTGATTCCGGTGCATCAGCAGGAAGCGAATGCCAACCGCGACAGCATCCTTTTCAAAATAACAAAATCTGGTATTCGAGGGACATTCCATCAGTATTGCAGGGAAGTGAAGCTGTGGTTTGGCAAATCCAGGGGGCTCCTTCTTAAGTTTTTTTGTGAAGCTTTTGGGATTGTCGTCATTACATGGTTTTTTTATGCATTGATTCATCGGTTTTCCAGCAAAAAACTTAAGTCTGGAAAAGTTCCACTCCATTATCTGCTATTGACTGCATCGCTGGAGCCCGTAGTGCTGATTCTGGGATGTGCAGGTCTTTTTTTCAGCCTGCTGCCGTTGGTTCAGTCGCTTCCCGCTCACTTGATCCCGATGAATATCAGACTTTTTTATACCCTGATTACTCTGCTTTTTTCATGGCTGGCTCTTCGATTTATTACCGTTATTGGTGCCGCTTTGGTCAAGGTGGCGGAACGGGAAGACAACAATTTGAATGAACTTCTGGTAAATTTGCTTTAGAAAACCTTTAAAATTCTACTGATTCTCCTGACAGCGGTTTTCATCGGGCAGAAGATCTATGAAATTCATTTGGCCGCTTTGATTACCGGTGCCGGAGCTGCAGGTCTTGCCATTGCTTATATTTCCCGGGAAACCCTGACGAATTTTCTTGGTGCAGTTATTCTGGCTGCAGACAAGCCCTTTAAAATCGGTGACCATATCCGCTATGACAACCTGGACGGGATTGTAGAAGAGGTGGGAATGCGGTCCAGCAGGATTCGGAGCGATCGTGATACAACTTACTGCGTTCCGAATCAGATTCTTGCGGAAGCCGTCATTGAGAATATCAGCCGTCGCGGACATATTCAGTATATTTTTTCTGTTCCTCTAGTCTATGAAACGCCGGTAAAAAAAATTGAGGAAACCATTCGGATCCTGCACGAGATTACCGATAACTTCCAGGGGCCCGATGCCGACCGTTATAAACCCCAGATTAATCTGACGGAACTGGGGGCATGGTCCGTAAATATTGAAGTGGAGATGTGGTTCAAAACAGATGATTTTGATACTGCGGATATTTTGAAGCAGGCTATTCATCTTGAAATTCTTGAAAGACTTCAAACGGCTGGTGTCAGCTTGGCTTATCCCACTTCTCTTCAGTACTGGAAATCGGCGGATGCTCCTGTAAAGACGCAGAAAACTAGAGAGAGAAAAGTTTCAGTAGACTCAGAAAAGAGCGCAACGGATTGAGTTTTTCATTGACTCCTTGTTTTTGCTTTTTTTCAATCGGAGAACAAAAGAACCTGTCTGCGACTGCTCGCGATCCTCTTTTATATAAGAGCAGAAGAAAGAAATCCTGAAGTAAAAGATGTTTCTGTACGTTATGCAAAGGCAAGGATTGCCGATCCAATGGATTGGAAGTTTTTGAAGACAGATGAAATCAATCTTTTGTAGATAAGTGCCATTTTTCCTGCCCGGAGCGGTGCAGAAAAATGCTTGTGGAAGGTCAGAAAAATGGACTGCGTAAGAAAATTCTATCAGGAAATGGTATCTGATCCCGAGTATGTAGACAACACTGAATGGATTCCAATCAAGCCGGGCTGGCGGCAGTTTGATAGGATGCAGTAAAAATGCAGGGGATGCTGTAACCCAGGCGGATTCAATATTCAGAAACTGTCGAAGACATCTGTCCTGTTTTTTGGTGTCGAGTTTTCAAGTCCGCGTTTGTTCCCGCTGGATCAATTCAGCTCAATCAGGATTGGAAAAGAATAAGTGGGAGGAGAAAAGAACCTTTTCTTAAAAGGCTTTCCTTTCTCACATTTGGCTTTTGTATCATCGGCTGAATAAAAAAACAGCTCCGAATTTTTTCAGAGCTGTTCTGCTTTATTCCGGGATTTTCCTTTGGGAAAATCAAAAATCATCCACACGGTAGATTTGTTCTTTGCGTTTCTCTTCACGTTTTTTATTTTTACGTTCCAGTTCCCGTTTGCGCGCTTCCTTCTATTGTTTTGCATTGGCAGCTTTTTTGCGTTTGGAGCCGGCGTGATTGAACACTTCACTCAGATCCCGTCTGGAACGCTCCTGCAGTCGGATTCTGATGGGGAATCCGATGAAATCGAAGGCTTTCCTGAAATAGTTGTTCAAATACAGCAGATAAGTATCTGAACAAAGTTTGGGATCGTTGACAAACAATACAAAGCGTGGAGGCGCAGAGCCCACCATGGTTCCGTAATAAATCTTCAGCGGTTTTGTCCCGATAATAGGCGGAAGATTTCTTTCCACTGCATCCTGAACCACTCGGTTCAGCATGGCTGTGGAAACCTTTACGCTGAGCTGGGCGCGAACTTCTGCAATGGCTTCATACAGACCATTAAAGTTGTATCCGGTTTTTGCAGAGGTGAAAACCACAGGAGCATATTTCATCTGCGGAAGCGTATAACGGATATCTTCCAGCATTTCCTGTGCTTTTTTTCCATCTGCTCGAATATCCCACTTATTGCAGACAATAATACATCCTTTACCTGATTCCTGGATCATGCGTGCGATGCTTTTGTCTTGAGCGGAAGCTTCTCCGCGGCTGGCTTCAATTACAAAAAGAACAATATCGCAGTTTTCCAGCGCTTCCTGTGCACGCATCATGCTGTACTGCTCCACGGCCTGATCAATTTTGGATTTTTTACGAAGTCCGGCAGTATCTACGAGCCGTGCTGGAACTTCTTCGTCACGGCATTTGAGAATGAACTCCGTGTCAATGGCATCACGGGTGGTTCCCGCAACATCACTTACAATGACACGCTCCTCTCCCAGAAGACGGTTGACAATGGAAGATTTACCCACATTCGGCCGGCCCAGTACCGCGAGGTTCAGCATATTTACAGCATTTTTAGAGACAGGCACACATTTCACATCCGCCAGGGCATCTTCCAGCACATCTCCGATTCCCATGCGATGGAGACAGGAGACCGGATAGATTTTTTCAAATCCAAGAGCATGAAATTCATCTGCATGGAATACTTCCTCCCTGTTATCGGCCTTATTGACCACGAGCAGGACTTTTTTCCCACAGGTACGGATTTTTGCCGCAATGTTTTCGTCCAACGGAGTAAGTCCCGCCTGGACATCCACAACAAAAAGAATTGTGTCTGCCGACTCAATGGCTGCATCCACTTGACGGGCAATCATCTGATCCCAGAAGCCAATCCCTTTCTTTTCTCCGTGATACATGCCGAGTCCGCCGGTGTCTATAAGGTTGAACCTGCGGTTATTATATACTCCCGGAGCGGAAACCCTGTCCCTTGTGACGCCGCTGTCAAAATGAACAATAGCCTGGCGCCGTCTGAGAATAGCATTGAAAAGAGAGGACTTACCAACGTTGGGTCTGCCGACAATTGCAATGGAAGGCAAAACTGTCCGGACGTGTTCCAGCGCATCTTCCGCCGAAGGGTCTTCCCCGGTATCGGAAGCGGCCTTTTCCAGTGCGGAAAGTTCAGAAAGTTCTGCATTCAGCTGTGCTTCATCAGGTTCTGTTTCCTTCGGGGGAACGGGACGGGAGAAACGCTTGGGTTTGACAATTCTTCTGCCTTTCATACGCAATTACCTTTCGATCTCAATGACCATAACACATCTGCCTCATTCTGCAAACCAGTTCGGAAAAACAGATTCTTCTTCAATAAAACACGAGGCAAGACTTTTCTTTTCAGTGCTGTTCTGATTTTTCTGCCTGCTTGACAGAAAAAAGCGGTTTCCCCCCTGACAGGGGAGGGAACCGCTTGAATTTTCATGCAGAAGCTGAATTACTTCATAGCCTGAGCTACAGCCACAGCCACATCTACAGATGCTCCGACCATGGGATTGTTGCCCATACCGATCAGCCCCATCATTTCCACGTGAGCCGGGACGGAGGAAGATCCGGCGAACTGTGCATCGGAATGCATTCTGCCCATGGTGTCGGTCATGCCGTAGGAGGCAGGACCTGCAGCCATGTTATCCGGATGCAGGGTACGGCCTGTGCCGCCACCGGAAGCCACGGAGAAGAATTTCAGTCCTTTTTCGAGGCGTTCCTTTTTGTAGGTGCCCATCACAGGATGCTGGAAACGGGTCGGGTTGGTGGAGTTTCCGGTAATGGCAATATCCACATCTTCCTGCCACATGATGGCCACACCTTCACGGACATCATCAGCACCATAGCAACGCACTGCCAGACGGTCCGGATTGGATCCGTATTTCGTTTCGGACACAATTTTCAGTTTGCCAGTGGCATAGTCGAATTCGGTTTCGACTCCGGTGAATCCGTTGATGCGGGCAATGATCTGTGCGGCATCTTTGCCGAGGCCGTTCAGAATGACGCGCAGTTTGTTTTTGCGCACTTTGTTTGCGGATTTTGCCAGACCGATGGCTCCTTCATCAGCTGCGAAGGATTCATGTCCTGCTGTGAATGCAAAACATTTTG
>CASERY010000133.1 GCA_949290385.1 uncultured bacterium
CTCAATCCAGAAGCTCTCGAACTTGCCAGAGCCTGGTTCGATGCGCTGCTTTCCGGAGCCTCCGCACTCGAGTACGGTGAAGATGACACCATGCAGATCATCCCGGATATCGATATCGAATTCCGCAATCCGCTTTATACCCCTCAAACCATAAACTGTGGCTCAAATGATGGAATTTACTTATGACGGCATGGTTCGGTGGAGATTCGGGTTCTACAATCCCAATCACGCCGCCGCACTCTTTGCGGCGCTGCTCCCTTTTCTGTGGGCTGCATGGGAAAGATTTCCGCGCCCCATTTGCCGGGATGACAGATGCAAGGGTGTGGGCGGATTCCGGCAGCACTTTCGCCTTACAGCATAGAGTATTCCGGCGCAATCTCCACTGGGACGGATAGCGGACGATCGCAGAAAGTGTTTACTACCGTCTGCAGATCCTTCAGCAGCAGAATTCTTTTTTCCGCGTCGGATTCCTCGGTGAGAAGATCGTGGAGAGGAACAGTTGCCGACATGCCATTCTCAGACAGAACAGACCTTGTAATGTTGTATGAAACAGATGTAAGTTTTGTTCCGGATGCATTTTTCTCCAGTCCGATTTTCAGGAGCAGTGCGGTGGAGGAAATCGGATTTTTGAAGGACTCCGGAGACTGTCCCGGGGTAAAGGAAAAGTTGCCCAGTGAATAAAACACAGGGCAGATTCCGTCAAGATGTGCTTTCTGCACCACATGCGGATGATTGCCGACAATCAGGTCGGCTCCGAACTCCCGGATTTTTTCTGTCAGGAATTCCGTATAAGGATCCGGCTGAATGTTGTACTGGCCGCCGCTATGCATGAGAACAATGACAAAATCGGCGCCGGCGGATCGGCTGTTCCGGATGTCGTTCCGGAGACGCTCCAGGTAAATGGAGGGAGACTCCGTTGTTTTATTTTCCTTCATCTTCTTTGCGATCGTCTCCGCCGGATCCAGCAGATGAATAAAACCGGGAAGGGTCTCCTGAGGCTGGAACAGATTCACTGCCCAGGAATCCTCTTCACGCAGAAAAGTGTGATTTGCAAACGCATTTGTGCCATAGGTATATGATATAAATGCAATCCGGATACCATTGATTTTCCGAATGCAGAGGCTGTCCCGTTCTTGGGGGAAGCGGGCGGTTCCGGTATGTGGCAGATCCGCCTGATCCAGCACATCAAGAGTCCGCTTCAATCCGTCCAGTCCCCGATCCAGGCAGTGGTTGTTTGCCGTGGAAAACAGACCAAACCCGGCGTCTTTCAATACGGATAGAAACACGTCCGGTGTATTGAATGAATAAAGAATGCCCGAATAGCCGGCTTCTTCACCGGCAAAGGGAGTTTCCAGATTTCCGATCAGGCAATCAGTATTCCACAGAAGATCAGCCACTCGTTCGAATATGGGCTGAAAATGGTATCCGGTTGAAGTCCGACATGCTGCAAGCTGTTCCTTGTTGCACATGATATCTCCGGTAAATGACAAGCGGGCAGAATGTTTCATTTGTTCCTTCCCTATGTAGAACAGAAATCTGATGACCTGTTGTATTTTTTGTTTTGAAATACAGTTATTTATACTACAGAATCTTCTTCTTTACAAGTTCATAATGTTTATGATGCAGCGAAAACGCAGCAGGATACAGGATATCGTGAAACTGTTTCTGGATTGGCTGATCAGGGGGCTTTGACTGGCCAGAAGCTGTTCCATGTGCAACTACGGGAAAATATTGCCGGAGAGCATTGTCTGCATCATCAGAATTGAAAAAGTTTCCAATTCACGCCTGGCTGTTTTATTTCTCCAGTGGCGATTTCAGAATCCCTCAATAGACCGTATCCTCTGTACTTGTGTCCTGATAAATCCCGGAACAGGTGTCTGGAGCGGAGAGGAATCTGGAGGTGCTGCTCTGAGCTCAGAGGAGAGGAATAGGCGGCGAATAACAAGTTTAGATGATGTGGCGATATCACCAACAAAAATACGGACCTCTGATATTTTGAGAATTCATGAAAAGACGTTTGAAAAATCACAAAAACAGAATGAAGTCTACAGAGTTTATGGAAATGTGAAATTGGGAGACTCATAACAGGTTCTGAACCGAAGAGCCCCGGATATGAATTGCGCAGACTTCCCCGGATGATCGCTGAAATTCGAACAGACTTTCAATGATGGGAAAGTCCCAGAGATTTCTGTCGCTTGACAGAACGGGATTTTGTACGGGAACTTACGCCCAGAACGAAAAAACCGACCGGAGACCGGTCGGCGGAGAATTTTGAAAATGGTGGAGTAGAAGAGACTTGAACTCTCGACCCCCACACTGCCAGTGTGGTGCTCTAGCCAACTGAGCTACTACCCCATTGGATTAAATCCATACAACTATACTTTGAAAATGGATGTTTGTCAAGCAGAAGATAGAAAAAAGATCCGGTTTTTTAACCGGATGAATTACCTCTTTTACCCGAGAAGGCTTGAATCCTTTTGAGTTTCTGGTACATTACCCGTAAAACAAGAAAATGCAAACCAGACGGACGGAGGTTTTTTCTGATGAGAAGTGCAGTCGTCAAACGGACAACAAAAGAAACCAGTATTTCAGTGGAACTCGAACTGGATGGAAAAGGCATTTCCCGGATTTCCACAGGAATCCCCTTCATGGATCATATGTTGACTCTCTTTGCCAAACATGGAAAATTCAATTTGACAATCCAGGCAGAAGGAGATCTGGAAGTGGACTGCCATCATACAATGGAAGATCTTGGCCTTGTCCTCGGTGAGGCCTTATGCCGTGCCGTCGGAGACAAAAAAGGTATCCGTCGCTACGGACATTTTCTGCTGCCTATGGATGAAGCACTTGCCATGGTGGCTCTGGATTTGTCCGGAAGACCGTATCTGGTTTATGATGTCAAGCCTCCTGTCCCCTATATTAAAGATTTGGATACAGCGCTCTTTCACGAATTCTTTACCGCTTTTTCTGTAAAAGGGGCCATGAATTTGCATATTCATATGATTTCCGGGGCAGAAGTACATCATATGTTTGAGGCTGTTTTCAAAGGTGTTGCCCGGGCTCTTGCCTGTGCTGTAAGCATGGATCCCAATGAGGATGGAATCCCGTCCACAAAGGGAATGCTGGACTGATCTGCCCGGAAACAATGTCTGTGTGAGGTGGCGGAATGTTTGAGGATGATGAAGAAAGCCTTTTTTCTTCCAATGTGGCAAGACCGCTCGCAGACCGCCTGAGGCCTTCATCTCTGGATGAAATCGCAGGTCAGGATCATTTGTTCGGTCCGGATGGACCTTTGCGCAAAATGCTGGAAAGCGGACATCTCTCCAGTTTCATCTTCTGGGGACCTCCAGGCTGCGGAAAAACCACAGCAGCACGAATCCTTGCCCGGAAATCCAATCTGCATTTTATTGCACTCTCCGCAGTGTTTTCAGGAATCCAGGATTTGAAAAAGGCTTTTGAAGAGGCACGCAGAGAACGGATGAAGGGAAGGGGGACTCTTCTTTTCGTGGATGAAATCCACCGTTTCAATCGGGCACAGCAGGATGGATTCCTGCCTTATGTGGAAAACGGCACAGTCATTCTTGTGGGAGCCACTACGGAGAATCCGTCGTTTGAACTGAACAGCGCCCTGCTTTCACGTTGCAAAGTATTTGTAATGAAGCCGCTGGATCATGAGGCCCTTGGTAAAATCCTGGCCCGGGCTGAACAGGAGACCGGACGAAAGCTGAACCTCACTGAAGATGCACGCCTTACTCTGATGGATATGGCGGATGGCGATGGACGGTATTTTATCAATCTTCTGGAAAGTCTTTATGACTTGAACGATTCGTCAGATCCGCTGGATTCCAAAGCTCTGGAAAAAATCGTCCAGCACCGGGCTCCGATGTACGACAAGGATCGGGAAGGGCATTACAATCTGATCAGTGCGCTTCACAAATCCCTCCGCGGTTCCGATCCGGATGCCGCCCTCTACTGGGCCGGTCGCATGATGGAGGGCGGAGAGGATCCTCTGTATATTCTGCGCAGACTCACCCGTTTTGCCATGGAAGATGTGGGAATGGCAGATCCGAATGCGCTGCAGTTTGCCATTTCCGCGTGGGATGCTTATGAGAGACTCGGCTCTCCGGAAGGGGATCTGGCAATTGCCCAGCTGGTTGTTTATCTCGGAACAGCCCCGAAGTCGAACCGCACTTATACAGCCTGGACGAAAGCGCTTAAAACAGCCAGAAAATTCAGTTCCCTGAATCCACCCAGCCATATCCTCAATGCTCCGACAAAGCTGATGAAGGAAATCGGCTACGGCGAAGGATATGAATATGATCCGGATACCGAGGACGGTTTTTCAGGACAGAATTATTTCCCGGATGGAATGCCTCGTCAGAAAATCTATACTCCGGCTGAACGCGGATTTGAACGGGAAATTCAAAAACGTCTTCTTTACTGGGAGCGTTTGCGCCGTCGAAAAAATGAAGACCGGCAGTCCTCGTAAAGTCTGCCGGTCTGCCGCATGGTCTAATGGAGAATCCCGTTTCTGCAGGAGAGAAGCTTCTTTCAGAGAAGAGAGAAAATTCAGGCTTTATTTTTCATCCTGTTTTCTTGTCTCACAACCTTCAGCGGCGGATGACCACCTTTCTTCAATGGTCTTCAAATATCCTCCAGCATATGTATGATGGGCGGAAAATCCTTCTGTAAATGTGTGCTTTCCAGTGTCTTCTTTTCAGAGGGTGATGATCTCAATAACATGTCCCTCATTGAAGATGACTTTTTTGGAAACCAGAAAATCTGTCCAGTAGACCCAGGTGTCAATTTCCTCCGACGGGGTTTTGAAGGCACAGGGCGGGCCATAGGCCAGAGCAACTTCCTGACGTGTCATGCCGTCTTCCACAATGCCGCGCTTGAGTTTCTCCACGGTGGCCGGACGAATGCCGAGAATGAGATCTGCATAAGGATCCGTCGTAAAAAGGCGCCTCATATAATTCTCAATGGACTGAAAACGATACTGGTCTGTAAAATGGATTCGGAACATTTTCTGATCCTTGACTGTCTGAAAACAGATTTCCTCATCGGTGACTTTTTTCAGAATGACTTCTGTGCCGAATGGAAGAATGGATCCGTGCTGGTAATTCAGGGTATCCATCTCCATGGGATTGTCATACCAGAGATTGTAAGTTGTCCGTACTGGAGTATTTTCCTGGATTTGAAGGACTTCCTATGAAGAGATAGTCCTGGCGCATCCGACCGTGAAAGAAGACAGCAGAAACGCAGCAAAAAGCATGATGATTTTTTTGAACATGACCTGTATTCCTTGTTCGTTGATTTTCTGAAATCCTTTTGATGGTTGATTGATTCTTTTCTTTGCCACGAGAATGGAAGATTGAATAAAGCTTGAACAAAATGGCACTGATTCCATTTGGTTCCTTTTCCCGGCAGAGTGCAGAGAAAAGATCCTTCCGCAATGGGCATCTATAAATTCCTGTTTATTCCGTCTGACTTTCCCGGCCCTCTGATGAAGCTGCCGCTGGAGAGCCGGACCCTTCCAGACTCTTTGGAGGCGTCTCCTGTACGGAGGAACCGGAAGATGGTGAATTCTGAAGAAGGTGGGAATCGTTACTGCCTAGATCAGACGGGGCGTTTGTCTTCGGAAGAAGAACCTCCGGAGAACCATTAGAAGTCTGTGGTTCGGCAAGCTTTACGGTCTTTTCTGTTTCTGGTGCTTTGGCCGCTTGGGCCGGCTGCTGGCTTTCCGTGTTGTTTCGGTCCAGGTAAAGCAGAATGCCGGAAAGAAGGTCCACGGCCTTCTGATACTGAACATCCCGCATAGATTCTGGAAGGCTTGCCTGCGCATTGGGTCCGGCAATCATGATCCGGTTCAGAAGTGCCTGTCGGTTCTGATCCGGAAGCGGCACTTCAATGTCAGGACGGACACCTTTACCATGGATACTTCTGTGTTCAGGCGTATAATATTTGGCAACTGTGATACGAAGCGCACTGCCGTTTTCCCGGTTGGGAAAAAGCATCTGCACGGATCCTTTGCCGAAAGAAGTTTCTCCAAGGATAAAGGCCTTCCGGTAGTCCTGGAGACAGCCTGCCATGATTTCTGAACAGCTTGCAGAACTTTCATTAATAAGAATTACCAGAGGAATGTCGGGATACTTCCGAGTCGGCAGAGATTTGTAAAGTGTTTTATTCTCCCGGTCTTCCAGGGATACAATCAAATCTCCTTCCGGAAGGAAGCGGCTGCAGATTTCCACAGCGGTTTCAAGTTTTCCGCCTGGATTTTCCCGGAGGTCAATAATAAGAGCCTGAATGCCTTCGGAAAGAAGTTTGTCTACAGCCTGATCCAGTTCTTTGGCTGTGTCGTCGGAAAAATGCAGAATCTGAACATATCCGATAGAAGGATTATCCGGACAGGGGGCTGTATTGGCCACAGAAGGGTATTTGACTGTGCCTCGAATAACTTCAAAATCCAGAACCTTGTTTTCCGATTCTCTGAAAACGGTGAGTTTTACCGGGGTCCCGTTGAGCCCCTGTATGCGGATGTTTCCCGGATAATAAACGGATCCGCTGGTAGGAAGAACTTTGCCGTCTACAGCAGTGATTCTGTCTCCTGCTTTTAATCCTGCCTCTGCAGCCGGGGAACCGGGAAGCACAGCTACAATTTCCTGAAGCCCGTCACGTTCCAGAATTGTTATGCCAATGCCTGCATACTCTCCTTTATTGGAATTGACAACTGCCTGAAGATCTTCCGGCGATTCATAACGGCTGAACGGGTCCAGCTGGGAAAGCATTCCTTTCAGGGCCGCATCAAACAGCTTGTCGTATGTGACCTTCTCAGGATCCACATAGGTGCTGTGGACTGTCTGAACCGCCTGGAGAAAACGGGCAAGGCTTTCGTATTCATTATCCGTGAGGGGGGGGGGCTTCTGAAATTGAAGTGCACGGGGATTGACGGGAGTCTGCGGATCCAGGGGAATTTCTCCGGGTTCCGCTGCGGACAGGGGGCTGCAGCGGAACCATGAGGAGCAGCAAACGGTCGCGCATAGAAAAATCAGTGCCGAGCATTTTTTCATTACCCGGACAGTACCGGCTGTCCTCTGGATGCAGGAGGCATTCTTTATATCTATATTATGGACAGGCATTTCTGCATTCCCTTCGTCTTGAATGAACTTTTGAGTTGGGATCTGAACGGCTTTCCAGAACATCTGTTCCGGACGGCATCGCCCGAGACGGCCCGGCCGCATCCCGCTCTGAACAAGACTTTTCTATTCTGTATTCTGTCAAAAAAATCCCTTGTATTGCTTTTTTAAAAAAAGCACTTGGAAGAAATCCTCAGAATGGCTTAGCTCCTTCCCTTCAACGTATTCCCACTTATGGAATATCCCGGGTTTTCCGGCGAAAAACAGAAACTGCTTCCCAGACCAGAAGAACAGGACAAGCCGCCTGAATAAAATAATACGGAAAACGCCTGTTGCAATCACGAAACTGTAAAAACCCCGTATTTTCAGAAGAATCCGGAAACAGCCGAACCAGAGTTCTGTCGAGGACTCAGACTCCCTGGAGTGATTCAGCCATAAAAATCCGATTGACATTTAATCAGATGGATGTATATTAACTTCCAGCAAACAAAATCTAAATCTATAAATTCTGAATCAACGAAAAGGCGAAACTATGTCCGGACATAGCAAATGGGCAAATATCAAGCACAAAAAAGCCGCATCTGATGCCAAAAAAGGCTAGGCTTTTTCCAAACTTGCAAAAGAAATCATGGTTGCTGTAAAGCAGAGTGGCAAGGATCCTGCGTCGAATGTTAAACTGAGAATGGCCCTTGCTTCCGCCAAAGCCGCCAATATGCCTCGTGAAAATATTGACCGTGCCATCAAAAAAGGTGCCGGTGAACTCGGAAACGTGGTCTATGAAGAGATTACCTATGAAGGATACGGTCCCGCCGGAACGGCCATGATTGTGGAGTGTCTGACGGACAACCGCAACAGAACCATCAGCGATGTACGCATGGCTTTTGAACGCAATGGCGGAAATCTTGCTGCCAGCGGTGCAGTTTCATGGATGTTCCAGCGTAAAAGCCATTTTGTTGTGGAAGGCGAGAATGCCACTGAGGACAAGCTCATGGATCTGGTGCTGGATGCCGGCGCCGATGATTTGACTGTGGAAGACGGTGTAGCCGAAATCTGGGGAGCCCCGGATGCATTTACAGAGATTGCCAAGGCTCTGGAAGATGCAGGTATTGAGTGCAGCGAGGCGAATATTACCCGTCGTCCGGAAAATGTAGTGGAAGTGAAGGATGTGTCCACCGCTCAGCATATTCTGCGTCTGATCGACCGCCTGGAGGAGCTTGATGACGTTCAGTCTGTCAACTCCAATGAGGAAATTGTTCCGGAAGTCATGGAACAGATCGACGCAATGGAATAATATTGCAGGGAAAACGCTCTTCCCCCGGATTTCTCGGAGGAAAAGCGTTTTTTTAGATTCTGTCCCAAAAGGATTCTGAGAAAGCGTTAAATCAAAGTTTGATTTGTTTTTTTGCAGAAGCGGAAGATATGCCTGCAGGGACACCGGAGGAAGCGGAGAACTAAGGAAGAAATGATTATACTTGGGATAGATACCGCAATCCGGAAGACTGGATACGGCGTAATCCGGATGGATACCCCGGGGAAAATGGAAATACTCGACTGCGGCGTAATTCAGAACAAAGCATCCCTGCCGCATAGTGAGTGTTTGCGCCGCTTGTCCGGAGGAATACGGCAGCTCCTGGATGGATTCCATCCGGAAGCAGCCTCAATTGAAAGTGCTTTTGTCAGTAAAAATATAAAAACCGCAATGATTCTAAGTCTGGCCCGCGGAGCCGTTATTGCCGCTTTGGCTGAGAATCATGTGCCGGTTTACGAATATTCTCCAAAGTCGGCCAAAAGGGCGGCTACGGGAAATGGTGAAGCCAGCAAAGAACAGGTGGCTTCCATCATAGCTTCAATCTGTTCTTTGGATGTTTCCGCGATTCCGAACGATTCAACGGATGCATTGGCTCTGGCTGTGTGCCACGGAAGTCTGGCACTGAGACCCGGATGCGCCGGAATGCTGCCGAACCCGGTCTGATATAAGTGCCGGAGTCATTGCTGTCTGAAGCAGAGCAGATCCGGGGGGCGGATTCATCATCAAAGAGAGGTCTGGAAAATGAAATTGACTGTTTATGGAAGACGCGAATGGCTGGGAGCGGCCCTGATCGTCTGTATTTTGATTTCCATCTTAATCTGGCTCACCTTTTTTCATGTGATTCAGGGGAAAATTCTGGCGGTGATCTCCGGGTGCCTGATCGTCGTATGGTTTGCCGTGGCGGCTTTTTTCCGGGATCCGGAGAGGACAGTGCCGGAAGAGGCGGATGTGATTGTGTCTCCGGCAGACGGGGTTGTCCGTGATATCGAACTCATTAAAAACGAGTCCATTCCCAATGAAGAACTCAGAGATCTCTTCCAAGGGAGGGATATGCTGCGCGTGGGAATATTCCTGTCCGTTTTCAATGTTCATGTAAACCGTGCTCCTGCCGCTATGACGGTGGTGTTCCGAGCCTACAAGCCGGGCGCATTCCATGATGCTCGGGATGGTCGAGCTAGCCGTGAAAATGAATCTATGACGGTGGGTGCACTGGCTCAGTATGAAGGCATTTCTTATCCGCTGGCAGTGAAGCAGATTTCCGGTGCGGTGGCTCGCAGAATTGTGTGCCCTGTTGAGAAGGGGCAGACCTTTAGACGCGGAGAGCGTTACGGGATGATTAAATTCGGTTCCAGAACGGAGCTTTACCTGCCTGCCGGAATGGGGTTTGATGTGGCGGTTCAGGTGGGACAGGCTGTAAACGGAGCTTCTACTGTGATTGCCAGAATTCTGCCTGATGCAAAGGAAAAGCTCCAGCAGCAGAATCAGGAATCTGCTGTGGATTCATCCATGAAAATCTGATCCCGGAAAGTGAACGCTGTTCAGGGGAAACAGGAAAGGTTCTGAGTGTCGGGCTTATGAAGAAGAAATCTGAAATGCTGGCGGAAAGTCGTCTCCGGGTCATCCGGTCAATTCCGAATTTCCTGACAATCTGCAATTCCCTATGCGGTTTTGTAGCGATTCTGATTACCCTTCAGGCGTACCATCTTTCAGGGAGTCTGGCAGAACAGTCGTTCATTTTCTGCTGGAGTGCCTGTATGATTCTGTTTGCCATGGTTTTTGATGCCTTTGACGGGTTTACAGCAAGACTGCTCAACGTGGCAAGCATGCACGGCATTCAGATGGATTCTCTTTCCGATATGGTAACCTTTGGTGTGGCGCCTGCCACCCTGGTAGCGATTATGGCTCACAATATGCGGGAGCTTTCTTCGCTGCGCCAGTTTATTCCTGTGTGTTTCCTTTGCGCGGTGTACCTTGGATGCGCTGCGCTCCGCCTGGCAACCTACAATGTTCATGCCATTGTGGAGAAGAAAAGCAGTGAAACTTTTTCAGGACTTCCGTCTCCGGGGGCTGCTGCGGCAATCTGCTCGCTGGTGATTTATACGGCCTACAACCACGGAGAAATGAAGCTGATCATCCGTTCTCTGCCGGTGTATGCGGCATTCCTGGGAATCCTGATGGTGAGCAACGTTCCTTACATGCACTTTGCAAAGTGGCTGGTTTCCACAAGACGCAATAAGAAACGCCTGATCTGTCTGCTGCTGATTGTGGTAGCCTGGGCGGTTACTGCGGTTTTTGTGAATCCATTTATTACACCGGTGGTGCTGATTAATGCCTATGTGATCTGGGGGCCGCTGTCGTATATGGCGGTGAAGCTTGGGATGATAAAGCCTCACCGCGACATTATTCCTGAAATTTCAGAAAAGGACCGTTGACTATGAATTTCCTGATTACCGGAGGCGCCGGATTCATTGGCGGACATTTGACTGAACTGCTTTTGAAAGAAGGACATCATGCAGCAGTGATAGACGATCTCTCAACGGGGCGGGTGGAAAATCTTGCTGCGGTGAGGGGGAATCCGAATCTGGAGCTTGTAATCGGAGATGTAATCAGTCATCCTGAACTGGAACGGTTGATCCGTGAAGCGGATGTGATTTTTCATCTGGCGGCAGCGGTTGGCGTGGAACTTGTGGTTCACGACCCGGTGCGCACAATTATGACGAATGTAAGTGGAACGGAGAGAGTCCTGAAACTGGCGTCGTTGTATGGGAAGCGCTGCATAGTGGCTTCAACAAGTGAAGTTTATGGAAAGTCAGAGAAGGATGTTTTCACGGAGACAGATGATCTGCTGATTGGAGCACCTACGAATTCACGCTGGTCCTATGCGTGCAGCAAGTTGCTGGATGAGTTCATGTTGATGTCCTATTGCAGAAATCATGCATTTCAGGGGACTGTGGTGCGTTTTTTCAATACAGTGGGACCCCGTCAGACGGGACGATATGGCATGGTGATTCCGCGTTTTGTATCGGCGGCTTTGCGGGGGGAGGATCTGAGAGTTTACGGAACAGGAGAGCAGACTCGCTGCTTCTGCCATGTGCATGATACGATCCGGGCTTTACTGGAGATTGTGAATCACGACGAGTCTGTAGGTGAAATTTACAATATTGGCTCAAATGAAAGCATTTCCATACGCGGACTTGCGGAAAGAATTATTGAACGGACGGGAAGTTCGTCGAAAATTGTACAGATCCCTTATTCCGAGGCTTATGAAAAAGGATTTGAGGATATGCTGCACAGGGCGCCGAACTGTGAAAAGATTCGAAAGGCTTTCGGATGGAAAGCAGAGATTGCTCTGAATCAGATTATTGATGATGTAGCGCATTCAATGCGCTGACCATTTCTGGTGCAATGCTTCTGCAGGAACAGAAAATGAGGCTGTCCTGCGGAAGTTTTTTGTCTGGACGGGTTCAGTGAACGGATAACGAAAGAAAAAAGATGCACACAGGAATGGGGCATGTGTCTGTTGCCAACCTGGTGAAAAAATCGGAGTTGCTTTTTTATGGAAGAACTTTACTGGCAGTCGCTTCTGCAGGGAATTGTGCAGGGAATTACGGAATTCCTGCCGATCAGCAGTACCGGGCATATGATTATTGTGGATCATTTTATTCACATGGATGCCTCATTCAGTAAAATGTTTGAGGTGGTTGTGCAGCTGGGATCCATTTTATCGGTGCTGGTTTATTTTCACAGGAAACTGTTCCGGATTCAGTAGACATCGGATGTTGTCACGGTGGGATTTTCCCGCAAAATCTGGCAGAGGGCTGTGGTCGCAGTGATTCCTGCTCTGATTATCGGAGGGCTTTTTGGCAGTCAGATTCAGGAATATCTGTATAACATCGTGACGGTGGCGGTGGCTCTGATTGTGGGCGGAATTGTATTGATTGCGGTGGATTCCGCGGAAAAGAGCAATGCAAAAATCAGTGATATAGGATCCTTGTCGTACAAACGTGTGGCGGGAATCGGACTGATTCAGTGTCTTGCTATGATTCCCGGGGTATCGCGTTCGGCTTCCACCATTATCGGCGGTATGTTTCTGGGATGTACGCGGCCGCTTGCGGCTGAATTTTCTTTTTTCCTGGCAATTCCTACAATGGTTGCGGCTTCCGGTTACAGCCTTTTGAAGTATGGTTGGCATCTTTCGGATACCCAATGGATTGCGCTGGGTATCGGATTTGTAGCAGCCTTCTTTGTGGCACTGGGGGTTATTGCGTTTTTCATGCGTTATATTCAGAAGCATGACTTTAAGCCATTCGGCTGGTACCGAATTGTACTGGGATGTATTCTGCTGGCTTTTTATTTCTGGAAGAATTCTTGAGGTTTTTCCCAAAGGATGGGGGGAGGAGGGGACGAGCCTTGAAAAGGTGTTTTGTATGAAAAAAAGGAAGAGGCAGGGGGGCTATATTCATATCCATGTATTCCTGCATTCCCGAATATTCTTTTTAGACAGCTTATTTTTAACACAACTTACTACGGATCTTGTTCCATTGAGAGAAATAGGACTCAAAAAGATTCAGGGAAGAGAAGGGGGAATGTGAAGAAAGCTGCTTTTCTCTATTCATATAATAGTCCCTTATTAAAAAACAGCCGATTCATTTTTTCTTTTTTCCTATTTCATTTTGAATTTTTATCTGTTCATGCTGCTGTCTTGTTCAGATTTTCTCGCGCTTTTTACAATAAAATTCTTCTTTTTAGAAACGGCATATATTGAAATTGCCAAAAATGAATTTATCATATGAAGGAAGATTTTACAAAATTCAGATATGCCTGCAGGAGGAAATATTGACGATGGAAGATCTGCGGAAAATAAAAGTTGAAAAGCAAACACATCCGGATCTTTCCATTCTGAGCCCCTTCGATCTTGCCGTGGAATACTCTGAACTTCCTATGAAGGAATTTTAGGGCGACTCCCACTATGCTCTTCAAATCTGTATCATGCTTCATGGGGCGGCGGAAGTTATTTTTGAGGATTTCAACCGTACATTCCAGGAGGGGGAACTCTGGTGGAATATGTGCTGGGAGCCTCATGCATACCGTTTCACTGGAAAAAGGAATTTTGTGCTTGCAATCAATATTGATGTGGAACAGTTAGGTTCATGCAGTCCTTTCAGCGGATGCAACTGGCTGGCTCCTTTTGTGGCCAGTCCGGAGGAGCGCTACTGCCCGGAAACAGATCGGGAACGCCGGTATATTCTCCATACAGGCAAAGAGCTTTATCATTTGTACAGACACCAGGAAAGCAACTGGCGCATAGCCTGCTGGCTGTTGATTCATCAGCTGCTGCTCTATGCCATTAACCGCATGGAATGGACAGAACTGGATGGCACAATGGAAAGAGAATCCGCCAATTCTTTTTCCCGCATTCGCCAAGCCTTGAATCGTGTATGGACATCTGAAGCTCGTCCTCCAACTCTGACAGAAGCCGCAAAAATGTGCTCTTTGAGTCCCAGCCGTTTTTCTGAGCTGTTCCGCAGAACCATGGGGGTCAGCTACGGAAAATTTGCTATACGTGTACGCATGTCCAACGCTGCAAAGGATCTGATGTCTGAACGCTTTACTTTAGAAGAAATTGCCGAAAAATGGGGATTTTTTGATTCTGCGCATTTCTGTCATTCCTTCAAAAAATTCTACCGTGTTTCTCCGAGTCAGTTTGTTTCCCGGAAAAATCCATGACTTTTCAGTGAAAACAAAAATGCCTGAAGCCTTGAAGCAAATTCTTTTCAACGGAAAACAATAAAATATGCAGGCATGAAAAAGCGTTTGAGGAAAAGCTGTTTTTCTCTTACGCCTTTCTTTTTCCTTTTCTTCCCGTTCTAGCGCATCGTTTTCCACGCTGGAGAAAAAAAGACGGGAACATCTTTGGGGGAGAAAAAGCCATCGACCGGATTATGGAGTCTGGATCAGGGGTCTTTTACTGATTGCAGGGAAAAGGTTTATTCCATAGATTGAAGAAGCTGGGGAGGTCCGGATGTGGCATGACTCTTGGTATGAATTGAAGGAAAGAAGGTTTATTCCATGATATCGAGGAAGGGGAAGCATCTTCTTCTTCCCCCTGAACATGGTAAAAAAATATGCCTTTAGGCTGGAAAAACACACAAAACCATGCTTGTTTTTCTTTCTTCTGAATATAAAAAAAGCATACCCGTAACAAAAGAACGGATATGCTTTGCACCTGAAAATCCGAATGTATCCGGATTATTTTGCGACTTTGCATTTCAGCTTGTCATAAGCCTATTTTGTAATAAAACGGGTCACATTGGTTCCGTCATCATCTTTGGCTCTGATGGCGTAACGCTCCTGAATGCCTTTGGATGTTTCTTTTTTGTAGATAATCTTTTCACAGTTTTTTTCTGCAATTTCAACATGAGCACGTTTTTTCACATTGTAAAAATCCATTTGTCTTTACTCCCGTTTTGAATTTTGTTGGTTAAATCGGTTTAAATGATTGAGTCCATACTCACGGTCTGAAGGCAAGGTATCATAAATGAAAAAATATTTCAACTGCAAAAAAGAAAAAAAGGTTATTTTTTATGCTTTTTTCTGCCTTTTTTCAGATTTTTCCGGGGAAAATACGTTTTGCAGGGTAAAAATGAAGGATTTCCGAAAGAAGTGAATGAAGAAATGTTGGCAATTTCTTTTATGAAGAAAGCATCCAGAAAAAAGAACAAAAAACAGGAGATCAGCCTTGATTATTTCCGAAAGAAGCGAATAAAAGGTGCGCAAATCTGAAAAGAACGGCAATACCTGAAAAAGGAACTTCCCTGGGGTATGAAACTGACAACTCTGCTGAAACTGAAATGTGGAGAACGGTACGGCCTGTTTTACTCGAAGCGGAGAAAATAATGAGTGCGGGAAATAAAGTCTAATATTGAGGAATCCGGACTTCCACGGAGAACTGCAGAAGAAAAGCCGCGTCTGACGAGGAATCCTTTTGCTTTATTATTTATTGATTTTATGATTTTCGGAAGAACCAGATTCTGGAG
>CASERY010000134.1 GCA_949290385.1 uncultured bacterium
ATCCAAGACCTCCGCCGTTTATGGGCAAACAAACTTGAATACCGCATCAAAGCAGCGCCATCACCAGGTTCATCCTCTTTGCTTTTTCTTCCGGAAGGACGCTGTCAGTACAGCGAACTGAAGGAGGTTATTGATTCCGAAAATTAGAAGAAAGAAATCTATCTAAATGCCAAAAGCCCCAAAAAGAAAATCCACAATGATGATCAGGAAGAAACACGGATGCAAAGGCCGTCTATTATCCCAACGCCCTATTTTGCAACGGTCTTTCTAACTCATCTGGAAGGAGACAATAAAAAGAAACGAATTATCCAACAAATCTTTCCGAATGTCTCCTTGGGATACCTGCAGGCACTCAATGCAGAACTGCTCCACTCCAATTTTCAAGGTCTCCTGGTTGATTACATGAAATACGCTCTGACAGGGCAGGACAGTGAAACACCATGTGTTTATCGCTACTGGACGGAAATTTTTACCAAAGCTCTTCAGCGCCGTCAGATTTCCGGACGGGAAGTATTCCAGAATTTTCAGCGTTTCTGTAAAAGCCAGTCTTCCCGGCAGTTGATTGATCACGGCTTAGCCCGTAAGTATTTCCAAGTCATTGGGAAACTGCTCCGGCTCCAGCATCTGATTACAGTTGCTTCGAAAAATCCGGAACATCTGGAAAGCAATGAATTTTCAAAAGAATTATCAAGGATTGAAAACTTCAAGGATATCCAAACAGGAGTATTCGGCATGACAAGTATGGTTAATCCCCCAACTCTCCAATCGGTTCTCGGAGAAGCAAGCGAACTTCTACGGGAAAAAGAAAAAAACAAATTGGAAAACTTTATCCGTTTTGCCTGGTCGGGTGTTCCGGAAGAAGACTTCAACGTTTTTGTCCGGGGGGCCCTGACAGGCATGCTGCTCAACAATCTTTGCTGGACTGTCCGGCAGGAGGGCCGTTCCTTCTCTGCAACACAGGGGCGGCATCCTGCAAGTCTGCGCGGCGAGGAACTCTTCCGCGTTTTTGAAAAAGGAGTCGGACTGCTGATGAATCTGGACAAAGCTCATTACTTCAACTGCAGGATTCTGCCATTTCTCAAATCGCTGGAACAGGAAAGCCGCAGGGACGCCTTTAATTCCGGCCTGATTTGCGGCATGGTCTATTCTGAAGAAAAAAATGATGACACTCAGGAGGTAAACAATGATTAAAGAAGATTTTACTTTTCCCTCAACCGGCAATGCCTATATTCTGTTCGGGTTTGAAGCCATTCAGGCACGTCCAAACCTGGACCCCTACAGCAGCACATTACGGATGAATGACGAAACAGGTCAGGTGTTCACCAGTGATGTTCATATCAAGCACCATGTCCGTCGAGGTATTAAAGCTTACGCCGAAGCAGAAAATCTACCCCATAGTTCAGAAACGATCTTTTACGAAAAAGAGGATGAAGCTGGAAATCCCTGCAATTTTGAACGACGTCTTGCAAAAATCCGGGAAGCTGCAGGAATTAATAAATCAAGCGCAGATCCAAAGGATGCGCTGAACAATACGCTGGACCTCCCTCTTTTCGGATATGTTCATGCCGTTAAGAATGAAAATTTTAATGTCACCAATGCTGCAAATACCTTGTTTCGCCCGGTAACTTTTCATGACTGCGAAATTTATTCCCTCGGGCGCAATAACGCCTTCCCGACACTGGATAAAAAACAGGAGCGTATCAAAGATTCCGCAGGATCGGCTACAGTCGATTCTCTTGAATACGGGTTCTTTCTCGCCTTGTGGGAAATTAATCTCAATATGCTCCGGATCAATGCTTCCGGCAATCGGCTTATTCCCTGGGGAAACAACGGACCGGGTAAGTGGCTTGATATCCTGGCCAACGGCATGTGGCGTGCTTATTCCAGTGATCGGTACCCGTCATTCACTCAGCGTTCACAGTTTGCGCAGTTCATTCTGGGATGGATTCCCGAAATCGGTGAGGAGCTCAGTTATGCGAATCCGGCCTCGCTTTATGACCGTCTTGAAACCAAAAGGATCAAAACGCATTCCTCTGCTGTTGAAGAGCTTAAAAAGATTCTTCCAGATTTCCTTGCTGACTGGGGCTGCCGCAATGAAACCATATTTCTCAAACACCAGGCGGCCAATTTTCCGATGGCCCTCCCCGGAGCCAGCGCATGAGTATTCTAATTTTTGAATTGACAGGCGACATGGCCTTATGGCGCAACGTCTATGAGCCCATGGGAAATTATTCCTGTCTGGGGCCTGCGCCGAGCAATCTGGCAGGTCTCTGTGGAGCGGCATTGGGTTTTGCGTCTCCGCGTTCACACGCGGCCGAATTGAATGCGGAAGATACCAAAAAAATCTCCAATTTTGAGAAAAAAGGACTGCCATGGCCGCTTTCGCCGGAACTGCTTGCATGGGAAGAAACAAACGATGTCCAAACGGCCTGCCGCTGGATTGGAAAAATACCCATCCGTGCTCCCTGGAATGTCAACGGGAACAAGACCATTAACGATTCTAATGAAAATTTAAGAATTCAGCAGCAGGTTATTTTCAACCCTGCATACGAAGTTGCTTTGCGCCTGAAACACGATACGGAAGTGCAACGGCTTGCCGCAGCCTTGAAGAGACCGGCATTTCCGCTTGCACTCGGAGCATCTTTCTGCCGTGCTATTGTCCGGAATATCCGCATTTCAGAAACATTGCCGGAAAATTCCGGATGGGCACATAGAAGCCAGGTTCCACTTGGGGAAGCGGTTCCGCTCTCCCGACACGTTGTCAACCCGGAAGACTGTTTCGAGCGGATTGAAAGCGATGGTTACTGGCTCTATCCCACGCCTGAATTCCAGGGGATTGCACAGGATTCCCCCTTTGTCTCCAGCTGGATTCGCAAATAAGGAGAAGTACCTTTGAAACTGCTCAGCCATGGTCCCGGATCTGATTTGCTGGAACACCTTGCAGAAGTCATGACCGCTGCAGAATCTCCGGAAGAACAGATCATCTGCGCGTGTCATGATTTAGGAAAAGCTACTCATGAATGGCAGAAATACATTGCGGGAAAACGACCTGAATCTCCGCATCCCCATGCCACAGCGGGAGGTATTTTTGCTTCTTTTCTGATTCGTGAACAGGGAGAAGAAAATGCCGCATACTGGAGTTTAATTGCACTTCACACTGCGGCAGCCCATCACACTTCTCTGCATCAGCTTGGAACGGACCAGCTTAATGACCTGAGTTAGATAACCGGAGACGACCAGGCAAAAAAATTTGCACTGGACAAAACCTTCGGCATAGCTTCTCTGCTTCCGTTTCTGTCGGAATCTGTAATGCAAAAAGCCTGGGAGGATCTGGGAAAGATTGCGCCGGCTGCATCCCGGACACGCAGTTCTTTGAATTGCTTTTTTGCTGAACAATTTCAAAAGCATCCCGAGTGGCGGCTGAAAGCTTATTTACAGAGTCGTTCCCTGCTGGGGCGGATGTGCCTGACGGATCATCGTTCAGCGGCCAAACAGTCCGGAAAAACGATAACAGTTACCCCTTGGAAAGATGCTTTTCCCGAGCATGTTTTCCAACCGCGGCCGGAAAGGCTTTTTCCGCAGAATTCATCCATAGAACGGCTCCGGCATACTCTGAAAGAATGTTTTCTTGAGACAATCCATCAGCACAACAGGACCTTTTATTTTATCGATGCCCCCACCGGTCTCGGAAAAACAGAAGCCATGCTCTGCGCTGCAGAATATCTCCGGGCACACACACAGGAGCCCGGACAATTCCGGAAGATTGTCTTTGCCGTACCGCAAGTTTCTGTAGCGGATCAGGTTTTTGAAGATTATTTTCCCCCCGGCTGTGATGCTCAGATCTGGAATTACCGGCGCCGGGAACGAAGTGTGTCTGCGGAAACTCCATCCACCAATGGTTCTGATGCGGAGGCTCTGGAAGCGGAACAGCATCCGTTCCAATGTTCTTATAATGTCACAACCTTCAACCAGGTTCTGCTGGCGATGTGCCATCCGAACCGGAACCGGTGCATCCGCGGACTGGGTCTGCAGGATGCAGTCATTATTCTGGATGAATTCCACAAACTGCCGCAGGTGATCCTGCCCTTCTTTTTCCGGCTGGCACGGGAATACGGATCTTTCCATCACTGCAAATTCATTCTGGGATCCGCAACCCCGCTGGAACCGCTTAAGTTCTGGGATCTGCAGGATTCGCTTCGGATTCCGGAGGAAAAAACGAAACCGCTTTATCAGGCACCGGAAATTAACAACCGCAGAATCTACCATTCTCTGGGCAGACTGTCTGTGGCCCAGCTCAAAGCGCGCATCGAAGAAATTCATGATTCCGGAAATCAGAATCTGCTGGTAGTCGTCAATCTGATCGAACAGGGATCCTGGCCCTTGCGGCGTCTTTTCGGCCAGCCGTTCCAGCCATGGCAGCAGCTCAAGGAACTGCAGACCCCTGGAAGCGGACGCATCATAGTCTGGCTGGACGGTCTTGTTCCTCCAGGCCTGCGCAGAGATCTGATTACGGCTGCCCGAGAAGCCATGAAACACCGACCTCTAACGTTGATTTCGACACAGATGATCGAAGTCGGAGTGGATCTGGATTTCGACACAGCCCTGATTGATTACCAGGGGATTGCGGCGACAATCCAGCGGGGAGGACGCGTTGGACGAAACGGTCGCGCTGAACCGTGCCATGTTGGAGTATTCGAGCTAGAAGACAATGAGTCTAACAGTTCATGGTCACGCATTCTGGCAGTCCGGGAAAGAGACCCCCGGTGGATAATCTCGGCATTTGAGAGTGTTAAGGGATAGGAAGACGATTTTTTAAAGCAGGAAGAAATGTTTTTTGACGGATGGAAGAAGGATGACATCCTCCACGATTCTGATTTATCCAGGAGGCTTTCGGAAATTCAGCAGAACACTTTTCAGGAACTTTCCTTCAGTTCCGAAGATTTCACAGGGCAATGGTTTTCCATTCAAAAATACCAACAAGATCTCGGCTGTACTTTTGAAAATGCACAGTGGGTAGCTGAACTTTTTGATACTGAAAACGACAATGAAATTATTCTTGCAGAGTCGCAAGAAATTCTGGACAGGCTCATTTTTCTGGACAAACGCATAGGGACCAATTCCAGTACCCCGGAAGAGAGAAAAGAGTTTCTATCCCTTTTGAATGACCGGAAAATTGCACCGACCCATACTGTTTTAGAACAGCTCGGTCTTGGAACACCCGCAGCACGTCTTGCATATCCCGATTCTTTAGATGTCTACCTGCTGTCCGCAATGATTCTATGACTTATAACAGAGGAACAAAGAATGGAATATACCGGAACTGAATTGAATTATCTGCACGTCTGCCGCCGCAAATTGTGGCTGTTCCGGCATGGAATCCGGCAGGAACGGGAAAATGGACTGGTCCAGCAGGGTGTCCTGCTGGGGGAACAAAGTTTTTCCCGCGAAGAAAAAGAAATTGCAATTGGAGGGGCCGGAGTGCTTGACTGGGCGGATTTTGAAGATGGGATCATTCATGAAACCAAACACGGGAAAGCCCCCGGAGGCGGAGATGAGGCACAGGTGCGTTATTATCTTTTCTACCTGAATGCACATGGAATCCGTGCACGCCGGGCAGTTATCCATTATCCGAAGAATCGTAAAACAGTAACCGTGGAATGGAATGAACATGCAGAACAACTGGTTGAGAACGATCTCAGGCTCTGCGAAGAAATTCTCAAAGGGCCCCTGCCCGCAGCTGAACGCCGGTCATTCTGCAAACGCTGTGCTTATGAGGAGATGTGCTTCGCATGAATCTGTATTTGACAAAATCCGGACGACTGCGCAGAAACGATAATACGCTGCGTTTTGAAGCCGTTTCTCTGCCGCCGGAGGATGATTCTCCGGAACTTGAAAACGACATACTGGACGATAAAACCGCCGATGCAGTCCACACTCTACCTGTTGAAAGTGTGGACGCCGTTTATGTTTTCGGGGAGATCACCTTGAACTCCAAACTGATTAACTTTTTGAACAGTCGGAAAATTCCGGTCCATTTTTTCAACTGGTTCGGCCATCATACCGGGACTTTGCTTCCCCATGCGGAACAGCTCAGTGGAGATCTTGTAATCCGGCAGGCAGAAGCCTTTCGGAATCCGGATGAACGCATACGTATCTGCCGTGCGCTGCTGGAAGCCGCTTTCCATAATATTCGTTCCATTGTACTTTACCATCAGAGAAGGAAGGGAGGTCTGGAGGATACTGCGGAAGCCATCCGGAATCTTTCAGAGCGGATTGAGGCACAAACGACTCCGGAAGAACTGATGGGGCTGGAAGGCAATGTCCGCCGCCTCTATTATCAGGCATGGCCGGTATGGCTTGGAAATATTGCTGCGCCGTTCAAGCGTGTTTATCATCCGGCAGACAATCCGCTGAATGCCTTGCTTTCATTTCTGAACAGTCTGCTTTACACGGCCTGCGTGAGTGAGCTCTACAGAACGGCGCTGTATCCCGGGATTTCTTATCTTCACACGCCGCAGACACGCCGTTTTTCTCTGGCGCTGGACTTGGTGGAACCATTCAAGCCGGTTCTATCGGAACGGCTTCTGTTCCGGCTCTGGGGATGCCGCATGATCCAAGACAGTGATTTTCGCAAATACAGCAACGGATTTCTCCTGACGGATTGTGCACGTCGACGGATTCTTCAGGAATGGGATCAGGAATTGCGTCAGACAGTGCATTGTCCTTCATTGAACCGTTCTGTATCCTACCGTCAGCTGCTGAGGTTGGACTGTTACAAACTGGTCAATTTTCTGCTGGAAGGCCGCGACTACAAACCCTACCGGATGGATTATTGAAATGTACCTCATTATTGTCTATGATACAGAGCACGAAAACTGTATAAAACTGCATAAGCTTTTGAAAAAGTATCTTTTCTGGAATCAGAATTCCGTGTTTGAAGGAAACGTTACACAGGCTCAGTTTATCAAGATCAAAAAATTGCTGAATGACCTTCGCTCAGAAAACAGTCATATTACTTTATATTCTGTTGAGAGTGAAAGACTTCTTCACAGGGAAGAATTAGGGCATGCAAAAGGCTGTGTATCCAATATTCTCTGAATTCTATTCAAGAAAACCGTTCCTCTTCAAAAAGTGCTAGAATTATATTGATTTCCAATAGATTGCACTATTGAATACCGACAGAAAAATCGATCTTCGGATTCAAAAAATGTGTGCTCTTTGAAAATAGTTTCCCTTGATTTTTATTTGCTGCAATGCTATTCTTTTAAAGAAGTTTCTCTCTCTTTCCTTCTTTCTGTGAGCGAGATTTTTCCAGTAAAAAAATGCATTTATATACGGGGTCTCCATCCAACCATAGTGGATTAGAAACAAACTAACAAACGCTCAAATTCGGAACATTCGTAGGAGTCTCCATCCAACCATAGTGGATTAGAAACTAAACAGGCGCAGTTGTACCTAAAGGCAATTCAACAGTCTCCATCCAACCATAGTGGATTAGAAACATTATAATCTTGAAGTGATTGCAAGTCCTTACCTTGCGTCTCCATCCAACCATAGTGGATTAGAAACATAAATTAAGTGATTTTTGCCTGTTTGGGAAAGGGGAGTCTCCATCCAACCATAGTGGATTAGAAACTTCAGGAATCCGCCGACAAGATCCATTGTGTTGCGTGTCTCCATCCAACCATAGTGGATTAGAAACTTGATTCTAATGCTTATAATTGTAAACATTCAATTCAGTCTCCATCCTACCCTAGTGGATTAGAAACAAAGATAATCATTACTGAAAGATAATCATTACCAAAGTCTCCATCCTACCCTAGTGGATTAGAAACCTTTATTATACGCCTTTGATGCCGCGTCCGTTGTGGAGAAAATCACCGATTTTTTATAAAAAACATTTGTTTTTTTTGCGATATTATTGTATAATATATATGGATATTTTATATTCAAAATAACATTATTAATGATGGAAAACAAAAATGGGATATTATTTAGAAGTTGAGAATTAGAAGATAAATAAGAAGTTTTATAAAAAATTTGAAAACCTTCAAAAGGATTATAATGGCATTAAAGAAGTACATATTATTATGCGTGATGCATCTGAAATTCCTTCAATGACATTTGATGAAGCTGAAAAAAAATTAGCGGATAAGGGATTCCACTTAAATACACTTGCAAAACTATTGAATATAACTAACGCTGCAATTTATTATTAGAAAAAGCATAGGAAAAAATTAAAAATTATAGAGATTTTAGTATTAAATGATTTCTTGAAAAACTTGTGATTTAAAAAAAGCCGTTCTCTTGATTGAACGGCTTTTCTATTATTCTTCCTGTCTCCATCCTACCCTAGTGGATTAGAAACCTTTTCTTTCGCCTGCTGTTGGTTAGATGAGTGAAGAGTCTCCATCCTACCCTAGTGGATTAGAAACTATTTAAAACAGCTTGTTCACCTAAATGTGCCAGAGGTCTCCATCCTACCCTAGTGGATTAGAAACGCAGGCTTATTATAAGCCATAGG
>CASERY010000135.1 GCA_949290385.1 uncultured bacterium
CTGACGTCCTTCTGAAATTTCCATTCCCGGCCCTGTGCATCCCATGCTGACCATGTGCTGTATCCGTTGCGGCCTGCAGTGTTCTCATAACGATGGGTTCCAAAATATCTGGCTGCCACTCTCGCAGCCTTCTCTCTGGTAATGTTGTTCATTTCCACTTCAACCCCAATGGTCTGTTTCTTCATTTCCTCAATCTGTCTTGCAACTTTCTCATTCATTATAAAATCCTCCATTTCGTTTTGTGTGTTTTCCCTTTTGGTAGTACACATATTCGCTCTGAAGGCCGATAATAGCAAGTCAATTCCGAGGCATATATTGTACAATCTTCAGCGAAAAAATTGTGTATTTTTACAGTTGCTTACGAATGCAAGCAACAATCTCTTCCTTTGGAAGCTTCATTTTCATCTTCATCTTTCTCCAGCTCCTCCAACATTCTTTCGCATTCCTGATATAACTCCTGCAGCCTTGGTATCAGTTCCCGTTCTTTAGGGGTAAGCTCCACAATATTGATAGGAATGGACAACACACGTTTTGTCTGCAGGAGAACAGACTGGATACCAGCCATCTTTTTCATAGGAATTTCTATATCTTCATGAAAGTTTATTCCCGCCTGGTAGTTTCCCCGATCCACACGTACTAAGATGCCTTGCTGGGTTGCCGTATAAACAGCGCTGCTGATATGAGTACGGTCAACTATTGTAATATTATTTTTCTTCAAATAATCCCGGAACTCATGGACGGAATGCGGTTGAAAATCACTCCAAAATTCAAGCAGAAGTTTTTTTGCCTGTGACGTTTTCGATAAGGTATCTTCCATCATGCATTCCCTCCGAGTGTTTCACTTTCCTGATTGTTCATTTGGGCTGCTTTCACAGCGGCACGCCTTTCCTTCTGTGCAATGCTGAATTTTTCCGCCTCCTGTTTTGTCCGGAAAGCCGTGTGTCCTTTCAAACCAGCCAGCAGAGCCTTCCTTGACTCCTTATTCGCCGTACCAGCCAGGCCAAGCTGTACCAGCCAAATACGAAGATAATATTTTTCATTCTCTTCCACCACCGGAGTGGCGCTGACTCTCTTGGCTTCCTTCGCTTTTGTGACGATCTTTGCCGCCAATTCGGAATATGCTTTATTTTTCGCACTGTCAGGCGAAAGGGGGAAAGTAAAGGTCGCTTTGCCTTCTTCCACCGAAAGCCCCTTCAGGACCGCCGTATCCGCTGCCAGAAGGGTCTGAAAGTTCTCCCAGATATTCTCTTCCGAAAGCTGCTCCAGCTTTTCCAACAGGGAATCGCTAACCGCAAAGGTCTCATACCTTGTGATCCGGTTGAGCAAATAAGCCCGTGCATGGATCATAAAAAGTAAGTTTTGCAAAAATTTCCCCTCTCCGGTATCTGCCGGGATCTCAATTTTCACTTCATCCACAGGGTCTTCCAGATAGCCTTTCTCCTGCAAAAACTGTGTCAGAAGATCTTCTCCTTCCTCTGTCTCGCTTGTGATTACACCGTCCCGGTCAATGATAAAACGGCCCACTGTGTAGGAAAAAGTGGGCGGCCCCACATAGCGTAGTTCTTCTCCGGTAAATTCTGCGATGTCCTGCACCATCTTTCTCCGGTTGTCTGTTTTGGTTTCCATCCTCATCGATTTTGCCTCCTTTGTTTTGGTAGTACATTAATCACTCTAAAAGGCAAAAATAGCAAGTCCTATTTCCCATTTTACGAAGATATTAAAGCAAAGGAATTTCTTCTTCGGCTTAAGGAAGCTGTGAATAGGGGATCTTCTCACCATCTCGGAGAACAGATACCTGATCGCCAGATCCCGCTTTCACCACATATCTTTTCACAATCACATCGCAGAACTTTTCATCCAGTTCAACACCATAGCAAATACGCCCGGTTTCTTCGCAGGCAATTAAAGTGGAGCCAGATCCGAGGAAAGGATCTAGAACAATGCAGTTGCTCATACAGGAATTCTGAATGGGATAGGCCATCAACGCTACTGGCTTCATGGTCGGATGTTCCTTGCTGGACTTCGGCCGGTCATATTCCCAGATAGTGGTCTGTTTCCGGTCAGAATACCACTGATGTTTTCCGCCGACTTTCCATCCAAACAGACATGGCTCGTGCTGCCACTGATAGGGGGATCGTCCCAGTACCAGAGCGTTCTTTTTCCAGATACAGCAGCCAGACAGATAGAATCCGGCATCGTGAAATGCCTGCCGGAAGATCAGTCCTTTGGAATCCGCATGAAACACATAAATGGACGCATCATTCTCCATGTTCTGTTCCATATTTACAAAAGCGGCGAACAGGAATTTATAGAAATCCTCATCGGGCATGTTGTCGTTCTGGATCTTGCCAGCCGTCTCTTCCACATTTACATTGTAGGGCGGATCGGTAAGAACCATATTGGCTCTCCGGCCTTCCATGAGTTTTGTGTATGTCTCCGGCAGAGTAGAATCACCGCAGATCACCCGGTGCCTGCCAAGGAGCCAGATGTCACCTTTCTGAGAGACTGGTGGATTTTTTAACTCTTGCTCCACATCAAAATCATCTTCTTTGATGTCCTTGTTATGGACTTTGGAGAAAAGCTGCTCAATCTCCGGAGCCTCAAAGCCCGTCAGATCCGTATTGAAGTCCACGCTCTGCAGATCGACCAGAAGATCAGCGAGGAGCTGCTCGTTCCACGCACCCGTGATTTTGTTCAGGGCAATGTTCAGAGCCTTCACCTTATGCTCATCTTCGATATGAACCACGACACACTGAACTTCTGTATATCCCAAATCCTTCAGCACGGTCAGACGCTGGTG
>CASERY010000136.1 GCA_949290385.1 uncultured bacterium
GGTAGTATTTCCATTTTTCCTCATATCCTTCATCTTCCTTCGTCGTGCGACATTTCACCTCAAAAGGCATCAGCAGCAGTGTCCCGGCATTGTATTTCTGACCGAGAATCCGGATCGATGAGGCATTGACTGAATTGGAAAATTCAAGGACTTTTTCTACATCATAGTTTTTCGCATAAAACGAAAATTTGATCTGCTGAATCATATTCTTCGTTTTTGCTTCAAAGGGTTCGCCTGCGGAATTGACTACCGGGACGACCTTCTTATTCTTTGAATTATAGGCCTTGGTAAAATTTATCTCCTCCTCAACAACACTGGTTACAATGTCAAATGGATCGAGATCCCATGGTACAGCAACTTTATTATCATTCGTGATGCTGGCGTATGTCGCATCAATATAGAATTGTGGAGACTGATTCTGCCAGTCAAGACAGTTCCAGGATGCAGACTCCAGAATAAATCTGGCATCGTCAGACATACAGGAGCCTTTGGAAGGCACAAGTTTTTCTAGATCAAGAATCGCTTCCGCACGCTTTTCCGGAGAATTATCCACAAGATTGTACAGGAACCGCTTCACAATTTTACGGTTTCCGGAGGAATCCATTGACCCTCCGGAAGAAAAAGAAGTAGAATCAAGTTCAAAATTATTTTCAGCATTACTCATTTTTTGTATCCTTTTATCTGAAAGCAAATCCGGGAAAGAGAATGAGAACCGGATCCGCAAAACCGACTGTCGGTTTATAATCTTTTACATCTGCTTCAGGCAGGAACCCACTGTTCATCTGCCTATTCTCATTTTTTACTTTTGACTGCAGTGGCTTTTATAGGGCTTTCAGCCTTTATGTTTTTCATTTCCATTTATACGACTGTTTTTCATAACTGTTTTCATCTTCGCCTGCATCGAATGCATGGCCTATTTGATTGAACAATATTCTCATCAATAAAGCAAACACTTAAAAAAACTGGACACCTTTCTTCTTTTTACGGGTAAAAGCCTTAAGCCATCTGCATCATAAAGTGCCGGACAGCGGACACTGTTTCCTGTATTTAAAAAAAACAAAATCTTTCGACCGGCAGATATTATTCGAGCAGATATCCGCTCATTCAAACTGTAGCAACATTTCACCGGTTCATGCAGGATTTTCAGCTGTTATCTTTATCCTCATTCCATGATGGAACACTGCTATCTTATCAGATGCGGTCAACCGCTTCCATCCCTGCATGGGAAAAACATCAGCACGTCTTCCAGCAAAACTCCACAGAAAAAAAGACAAAAGACCACATGACAAAAACGTAAGAATTTAATTTCTTTATTTCCAACAAAAAAAGAAGTATCCTCATTCTGTCGAATCCGATAACTAAAAAACTTTTCCTGCATTCAGCAAGAATTCTTCTGAAAGGGTTCAGGAATCATCATACTTCTCCTTTCTGAACTGCAAATCAGATCGCGATAGATTAACTATCCCGTGCAGTTCAGGAATCATCATACTTCTCCTTTCTGAACTCATACTGACAGCGTTCATATCCCCCCTCACACCCACTCTGCAGTTTTCTCCCAGATGGTTGACTCCTGTTGTTTTTTTAGAAAAAAATGAAAAAGACTGCTTGTGGCACGCCTCTGCAGTTTTCTATCTATGTCTCAAGAATAAATTCAAGTAGGAGAAAAAAAACAACAGAAAAAATTACGATGCAATCAGCAGAATCATCCCGTTTTAAAACAGAAAGCAGACGGAATACCCAGCATTGCAGGCAATCCACTTTCACGGAGTCCTGCAGATAGTGTTTTCCGGATACGCCTGAAACAGGAACTCTGAACGGCTCCCTCTCACTGAGTTATTTATCAGGAGTATTTCTGACAGCATGCACAACACACAGCCAGAAAACCTGTATGTTTCCTGCTCCCTGCCGTCCGAAAAAAACGAATGACCATGAATGGGACAAAAAACAACCTCACAGAAATCCTGAGATACCGGTTCCGAATACACACAGGCATTCCCCTGTGGAATGATTCAGTTTTACACAAAATTGGTTATCAGTCATTTCTGTACAAAGGAATATAAATCCCGCAAAAAAATAAAATTTAATGGAGAAAAAAAGCATGAAACTTTTATATGATGTTCAAAACAACAAATGGTATAATGAAAACGGGGAAAGTTTTTCCAACGAACAGCCGGCCATTCCCTACGGAAACACGGAACGAATCGAAATTCAACTTTACGCGGAAGTCAATGGAACCAATTCCGGCCGTGAAGCCGTCGAGGACTGGGTGAAATATACAGAATTCAGCGATGGTGGATACAGCGCCATTCTCGCTACAGACAACAATTTTCAGCACTGGTACAAAGGCTCTCTTAAAGAAGCCGTTTCTCCTGAAACAGCCACCTCAGGAATTCATGTGGAAACCACTTAGAATATTGATGATATTGCAGAAAACGGCAACATTTATCTGTATGCTGGAGATACTCCGGAAGCCCTTTCCTATTCTTCCAGACAGTCCACTGAAGGAGGCATCCTTTTTACCCTTTCAGAAGACACCCTTCCTGAAGGTTCCTATGCTCAGGGTTCAAAAGTCGATATCCCTGAGATGCTTTATGCTGAAGCCGCTATGATCCCGGAGGAAAGTGATCCTGCAACAGGACTCTTTGTATTTGATTTTATCTGTGATTCCCAAAAACTCAGAAACCAGATGCGCTACAGTTCCGTCGAAATGATC
>CASERY010000137.1 GCA_949290385.1 uncultured bacterium
TTTATTTTAATAAAGGCTTGCTTCTAACCGGACAAAGTTTTTTCGGTCATTCTCTTTTCCATTCCCCGTTTTCTTTCAACAGGGAATCTTTGTGTCTTGAGATGCCCCGTATCATATTTTTTCTATCCGCGAAGTCCGGCATTGCTGGATTGTCGCGGATTTTCTTATATTGCAGAAAAAAGTGATAATTATTTCTGATGAAGTGTAAGAATATGGTCCCACGAAATAAGTTTAAAGAATAAGGGATTAAGACTCAGTACATTGCACCAGAGGAGGAAAAATGAAAACAATCATCGGGATTACGCTTTTCTGTATCGGTACCAGTTGTTTTGCGCAGACCATTTATCACTTAGACAGTCGTGGGGCTTCTACTGGTTCGTCAAGTAAAATCGGAAATACGACTTACCACACCGACAGCAGAGGCTTTTCCGTCGGCTCTTCCGCCCGGATCGGAAATACGACTTATCATACCGGAAGCAATGGCTTTTCCGGAGGCTCCTCCACCCGGATCGGAAATACGACTTATCATACCGGAAGCAAAGGCTTTTCCGAAGGAACTTCCACCCGGATCGGAAATACAGTTTATCACTATGACAGCAAAGGAAATTCCAGTGGCACTTCCTTAAAACTATGGTGATCGACTCAAATTATTTTTCATTCCCGTGTAAGAAAATGAAGATGGTGCAATACCCCTTTTTTTCAATGGCGGCATTGCAGATAAAACTTTGTCTTCGGATTCGTTCCCGGAAAAAGGTAAGGAAAGTGCTTTGAAAAAACTGGAGAAAAATTATAATAAAAGGAGAGGATTGAAATGAATGAAGAAAAGAAAGACTTGGAACAGGATGTCAGAGCATCTAAAGAACCGGAAGCAACAAAATGGAAGAAGAAAAAATATATTCTGCTTCTGTTATTTTTATTTCTGATAGTTTTTACGGGCTTTTTTGCAGTGAATAAAATTGCAGAAGTTATGATTGCAATGCAGCTGCAGCAAGCTGGCCAGGATCTTCTTGGACGGGAATTAAATCTTGACAAGCTCTCATATCACATGCTGAGTCAGGAACTTCTGCTGACGGGTGTCCGTATCGAAAATCCTCCGGGATATTCAAATGATATTCCGGCTGTTTCAGTCGGTCAGATTTTTGTTTCTGTCGCTCCAATGGACATTTTATTCAAACGGCAAATTCATATTAAAAAACTGCATCTGGAAG
This sequence comes from uncultured bacterium, assembly GCA_949290385.1. GTDB lineage: Bacteria > Verrucomicrobiota > Lentisphaeria > Victivallales > UBA1829 > CASERY01. The sequence continues at coordinate 1,209 of CASERY010000137.1, forward strand.
AGCTGGAAATCAATCCGGAACTCAAGAAAATCCCGTTATCCATTGCTGATGTAATTCAGCTTATTATAGCTCCGGAATTTAATTTGATGACCTTGCGCGGCGAGATGAAGAAACAAGGTTCATCTCCAAAGAAAAAACTGAAAAGTGGCAAACCATATTTTATCAGAGTCGATGAACTGCTGGTCGATCAGGTCAAAGTCAGTTTTGTCAACTTAAGAATCAAAATCCTTCCTGAGGCATTGCAAATTCCCCATTCATTTACCTTGCCGAAATATGAGCAGAGAAACTTAGGACAATCAGGGGATATGACCATTAATGATCTTATCAAACTTGTCTTGCAGCGTCATATGGATGAAGCCAAAACTAAATTCAAAGAAACTGTTGACACCTGGGTTGAGAAATTGCCAGACAATTTCTGGGGAAAGAAGATACGCGAACTGCTTGAGAAAGCACTTCAAAAGCAAAATGAAAATGCCGGACAGGAAAACCAGAAGAGAAATCATAATTAGGGTCTGCTGAATGCGACAAAATCTATTGATTTTGAATAAATTGCAGGTGAAAAGGCTCTGATTATGCAATATCTTATTCCTGGAAAATGAGAAAAACCGTGCAGTAAGGAAAGAGTGATGTATCGAAAAACGTGTCAGAACAAAGAATTGCCGGGGATTGGTCTGTATTTTGCGGGGCGTCTGAATCCGAAAAACCGCTGGGTAAAAGCAGCAGCTCGCTGACAATTCGGCACGCAATGGTCATTGAGGGAAAATTCGGACAGTACAAACAACGGTTGTGACTGGGAAGGGTTGGCTTGGCGCAAAGATTGTTCTGAAACTGTTATCGCCATGACCTTCCTTGCGGCGAACTTGATCCGCCACCTGTGGAACACTAAAATTTTTTTGATCTTCCGATTCCGGATTATACTTTTCATGAAGAGGGAACCGGTCATCATGCCGTTTTTGCAAAATGTAGCATGATCCCTTCCGGTTCAGCAGACCCTAACTAACGCAAAAAAACTATATTCCTTTAACACATGGACAAAAAATGTCCAATCATATGTGCTAAAATAAAATGTAATGAGCCTCTTCACCAGAATTTGTGGGCGAAATCCGGTTCAGGGAGTTCGCCAAGCTGGTGATATAAGCACACTTTTGCAATTTTGAGCGTTCGAAATCCGAACGATTTTCTGATAGTCAGATTTATTTTCCTGTTCAACCCTT
>CASERY010000138.1 GCA_949290385.1 uncultured bacterium
GACTGTCAGAACAGCCATCAGGATGAGAGCTTTTGTCAATTTCATCATTTTTTCTGATTCTCCTTGCATTTTTTTCGGCAGAAAGCCATAAAAATTTCAAAAATCCTTTTACATCTTCTTCCACAATATAATGTAAGACGCATTCAAATCAAGCAAAAATAATCCTGAAATCAAAAAAAATGCAGAAATCCTGAAAAAAGGGATCATCCTGCTTCAAAAAGAACTTTCCTCCAGCATGAAATATGCTATATTGTCATGTCGGCATCTGCGGGATGCGGAAAATATCGAACTTCTTGTTTTAGATTTTGTTTTTAGATTTGTTTTGATGAAGGAAACAGCGAGGTGACCTATGGCTCTCTGGGGTGGAAGATTTTCCGAAAGTGCGAAGAAAAATGTTCAGGATTTTACAGAATCCATATCCTATGACCGCAGGCTCTACCGTCATGACATTCAGGGAAGCAAGGCTCATGCAGCCATGCTGGGCGCTGCCGGCATCATTCCAAAGGAATCCGCCAAAGCCATCTGCGCAAAACTCGACGAAATCGAGCAGATGATTGACCGCGGCGATTTCTCATTTTCCGCCGAACTTGAAGACATTCACATGCATATTGAGACAAAACTCATAGAAATGCTCGGTGATGAAGGAGCCAGAGTTCATACCGCCAGAAGCCGGAACGATCAGATTGCCCTGGATATCCGTCTGTACCTCAGGGATGCCATAGATCTTGTAAGCAGTCATATTCGTGAACTGCAGAAATCTCTCATTCGCCAGGCAGATGCAAACAAACGGACCATTATGCCGGGCTTCACCCATATGCAGCATGCGCAGCCGGTAGTGCTGGCGCATCATCTTCTGGCGTACGTGGAAATGCTGGAAAGAGATCTTGGACGCCTTTCTGATGCCCGCAAACGCATCAATGTACTGCCGCTGGGGTCCGGAGCTCTTGCCGGGACGACATTGCCCATTGACCGGGAATTTGTCCGCAAACAGCTGAACTTTCCAGCCATGAGCAGGAACAGTATGGATGCTGTGGCGGATCGGGATTTTTCCTGTGAACTGCTTTCGGCTCTTTCCATTTTCTGCATGCACATTTCCAGGCTTTCTGAAGACCTGATTCTCTGGATGTCTCAGGAATTCGGTTTCATGGTGTTTTCGGATGCATTCTGTACCGGGTCAAGTCTCATGCCCCAGAAAAAGAATCCGGATATTGCGGAACTTTCCCGGGGAAAAACCGGCAGAGTCTATGGGGATCTTGTAGCACTTCTGACGCTTTGCAAAGGTCTTCCACTCACCTATAACCGGGATCTGCAGGAAGATAAGGAGCCTCTTTTCGACGCCCTTGACACAGTGGAAGGTATTCTCTCTGTATATCCGCAGATGATAGAATCCATGAAAGTTTTTCCGGAACGCATGAAAAAAGCGGCATCCGAGCCTGGACTCATGGCTACTGATCTGGCAGAAGCACTTGTCCGGAAAGGGGTTCCGTTTCGCCATGCCCATCATAAAGTCGGTGAACTTGTACGCTATGCCCAGGATCACTAGAAGGCACTCAATGAAGTGACTCTGGAAGAAATGAAAAGTGTTTTCCCGGAAGCCGATGAATCCATGCTTAAGCTTTTCGATCCAGTTCACGCTGTGGAAACACGGGATGTCTATGGCGGCACGGGCTTCAAACAGGTCGAAAAACAGCTGGCCTTCTGGAAAGAACAGCTGGGCTTGTAATCCTCTTCAGAATTCGTCCCGGAAAGGAAGGAAAGTTCAAATATGATAACCCGTACACGCATTGTTCTTCTGGTTATTCTAAGCAGCATTCTGATACTCATTGCAGGAACACTGGCCTATCCTGTATTTGGATTTTTCGGATTTCGGGAAAAAGCTCCTGCAGATGCGGATGTTATTCTGCAGGACGCCATGTTCAAACCTGCGGACGAAAGTTACACAGATGAAGAGACCAACCTTGTATTTCCTGCCCGGTCTGCCAATTATTAGAAAGTTTTGGTCCGGAAAAACTTCAATCCTGTCTTTGGGACCACGGTTCACTATGAAAATCCAAACGGTTCCTTTGCAGACATTTACCTTTACCGATTGGATACAGGTGCAAAAGCTGTTTCTCCTGCAGAATTTGAACAGAATTATCAGGAGACACATAAACGCATTCTGAATATGAAAAATGATTTGGAAGGCGATCTGGATGTTTCTGTTCAGGAAATACCTGAAAACATCTATCCGGGAGCTGTTTCCAACGACTCTTCGGCCGTTCATGCAGTCTCATTCCAAATCAAAATTGAAGAGGAAGAAGTTCTTTCTCATTTAATCATGTTTGAGAAGAATGGAACTATTGTCAAAATCCGCATGACAGATCCACTGCCACTATCTGAAACAGCCATCCTGGATAACCAAATTTTCCTGGCGGATCTTCTTAAACAGATCAATCCGGAAGATTCCGTTCAGAGAACTGACAAGAAATCCTGAAGCAGGAACCAAAACACTGCCAGTAACAGTTGCGCTTCAGGCGGCTTCTCTTCTGACAAAATTTCTGGTAAGCGGGCTTGACCATAAAATATTTAAGGGATTGAAAATATTCGAAAAAAACAAACGTCTTTTCTTTCTTCAAGTGCTTGCGTGCTTAACTTCTCCAGCTGCCTTCCAGTATATTCCACTTGTCTCTGACAGACAGAGTATGGTAAGAAACAATATCGCCGCATAGGTATACCATAGATGGAGTGATATTCTCCTAACGCCGCTACCCCCCAAAACAACAACATAGATATTTATTGCATTCAGCACAAAAAAAGAACAAGTGTCATTCGGAGAAGGAGAAAAGGAATAATCCAAATGCTGTTCTCCGAATTTAGATCCCTGTCTTCATCAGGGAAACGGCAGCAATCCATCACAATTTCAAGAGGGCCCGATCTGGACAACCCGATCGCAATGAGCAATACTGCTCAGTCTATGTGCAATCATAATGATAGTGAATCTTCCTTTTAACGTCTGAAGAGCATCAATAAAATTCTTTTCAGTCTCCTGATCCAGAGCGCTTGTAGCTTCATCCAGCACCAGAAGCTCCGGAGCATGATATAAGGCACGGGCAATGGCAATGCGCTGACGCTGTCCGCCGGAAAGACGTGCGCCCGATTCACCGATGCGCGTATCAAGACCCTCAGGAAGACTTTCAATAAAATCCTCCATTTGAGCAAGCCGAACGACTTCCTGAATCCGACTGTCAGAAACAGCGCTCTAAGGAACACCGAAAGCGATATTGGATCGGATTGTGTCATCAAACAAATGAATATTCTGCGGAACATATCCGATTTTTCTCCGCCATTCGCAAAGATTTTCACGAATATCCGTTCCATCTGTCAAAACTCTTCCCTGCTGAGGCTCTAGAAACCCCATAATCACATCTGCAAGAGTGGATTTTCCAGATCCTGTCTTTCCTACGAATGCAACACATTCATGACGTTTTATTTCCAGGTTTACATCTTTCAGCACCGGCGGCAGATCCGGGGAATAGGAAAAATCCACATGTTCTACCCGGATAGAATTCTGAAAGTGCAGTGGAACATTTTTCCCATCCGGAGGAACCAGATTTTCCTGCTCAATCGATGTCAAATCTTTGTAGATGACGTCAAAAATATACAGTGCGGACCGTACATGCAGCAGATTATACTGCATCCTGGAGAAAGATGGCAGCAATCTGGACATTGCCGCAACAAAAAATGAAGCCGCCACCAGAATGCCTGAAAAACTCACCTGCATCATCAGCAGAATAATCAGAATGATCATGGCGGCCCCGACCGCAAAGCATTCAATGGCAAAACGTGGAATCTGTCCAATATCCGAAACACATTTCTGCGCATGATTTCTTCGGATTTGTGCACGCTTAACCTCCTCTGCAAAAAAATCTTCTGAACAGGTCAGCTTGACTTCCTTGACAGCGCCAAGCCCCTGAGTCAGATTTTTCAGCAGTTCCAGAGAAGCATCATAATTCATTTTTCCATACTTGGAAATCAGTTTCTTAAGCGGCAGGTAGAACAGGATAAAAGCTAAAACACCAAACCCCAGTGAACACAATCCAATGACAGGCATTACCCAGAAGATCATTCCCACAATTGCAGCAAAGACAAAAAATTCAGAACAAACCAGCATTAACGGCAGAAGCAATCCCATGGTAAAATCGTAAACCTGATTCAGTCTTGAAAGCTGTTCTGAAGCGCCGACTTTCAGATGAAAGCTGTATGGAGCACGAATGTAATTCCGGTACATTCTGTCTGCCAGCGAAGCCGCCAGTGCCATGGAGTAGCGCGACTGACAGCAGACCATAGCATAGGCATACAGATTTTTCAGGATATAAAACACAATCAGCACTACTGCGGAAATTAAAATAAACTCTCTGGGGGACTCCGCCCCGTACCAGCGGTAAATCATATTCAGATAATGATTCTTCTGAAGAAGATCCGATTCTGCAAAAACAGAAACCACCGGCATAATCAGAGCCAGTCCTATCAGTTCCAGCAGAGCCCCGATTCCCATCATCACAATCAGGAGAAGCGCTCCCCATTTGAAACGGGGGCTTAGAATTTGACGAATTTTCCGTAAGAGTTCAAGCAATTTGCCTTCATACCTTTCTCTGCATATTCTTCTTCCGCCGGGACTCTTCAGCACTCTTCATGGGTGAATCCTTTTCAGGCAATATAAGACAATTTGAGCTGAAAAGCAAGCTCCCCCGAAGCTATTCACAATAATAAAAAGAACAAGCTATGCCGATTTCATGAAAAAATCATAAAAAAAAGAATTTTTCCGGGATTTCCTGCATTCCAGGAATTATATTATCCTATATATCCGGAACAGAATATGCTTTGCATTCCAAAGCCATTCTATTTACCCGGGAGAAGAATCTGCCGACAAGACCAGTCCGACAGCTTCATCATCATAATATTATTATATCTGTGAATGGTCATTTCGAAGCAATCTATATTACTACTATGTTACGGCGAGGCAAGTCCATGAATTCTTTAGAGTCTTTTGTCTGCGATCTTGCGAAAAATGCAGGAAGCATCACCCTTGAAGCCCTGCACAGTTCCAGGAATCTTCACGTGCACTCCAAGCAGACGGAAAAAGATATTGTGACAGATTGTGATCGCGAAACAGAACAGTTTATTACCTCCAGAATCCGACAATTCTATCCGCAGCACGCAGTCTTTGGAGAGGAATATGGAAAAACCGGATAGGAATCCGCAGAGTATCTCTGGGTAATCGATCCTATTGACGGCACTGCCGCCTTCGAACGTGGACAGCCATTCTATTCTATTTCCATTGCCCTGATGCATCAAGGCAACTTTGAAATGGGCTGTGTGTATGCTCCCCTTCTTCAGGAACTGTATTTTGCGCAGAAGGGTTGCGGCGCTTTTTTAAACGGAAAAGCCATTCATGTTTCCAGCAGAGAAAAATTGGAGGATGCCACTGCCGCCACCGGATTTGCCTGTATAAGAGCCGGACTGAAACGGAATAATCTCCCCTGTTTTTCCGCCATTGTCCAGCAGGTGCGGGATATCCGTCGCTATGGATCGGCAGCCCTGGATCTCTGTTTTGTTGCTTAGGGAAAGATCGACTTTGCATGGGAATATCCATTGAACCTCTATGATGTAGCGGCAGGGATAGTCCTTGTCCGGGAAGCCGGAGGATGCGTTACTGACTTTGACGGGAACAGCTTTTTCCCTCAGAAAGGGATTCTCTCCTCCAATGGAAAACTCCATGAACCAGTCAGAAAACTGATTCTTCAAAATGACTACCGCTGATTTCATGAATTCTTATTCCATAGCAAAAGTTTTATTGAATCTTGGCTTTGACCGGGAGTTCGACTATCTCATCCCCCCCCGGCTGCGGGGACAAATTCAGATTGGAATGAAGGTCAATGTTCCCTTTGGCAAAGGGCAGTCCCTGCGCGGCGCATACGTAGTGTCTCTGGCGGAAACTTCTGAACGGAAGGACTTGAAAACAATCGAATCCATCTGTGAGGATCATCCGAAAATTCCGGACAAGCTGCTGGAACTTGGCGAATGGATGGCATCCTATTACTGCTGTCCCAGAGAGTATGCTGTCCGCTGTCTACTGCCAAGTGCCGTTCGCAGCGGCAGGGTCCGTGACAAGATTGAAATTCATTATTTTATTGCAGATGAGGCGAAAGCTGCAGATCTGATTGAACACGCCACATAGCGAACACAAGCCCGCGCAGAAATTCTGAAGATGCTCCAGAAACAGCCCGGAATGACAGCGGATGTTCTCCTCTCTGCTGTCGGAACCGGCAAATCCGTGCTTTCAGCTCTGACCAAGGCCGGCTATCTGAAAAAAACAGAGGAACGGGTCAACCGTGATCCACTTCGCGGAGCTACGGTCCAGCCGACAGACCCTCTTCCTCCAACTCCGGAACAGCAGAATGCACTGGACGTTATTTTCCGCATGATGGATCAGCCTGACCGGAAACAACATGTTCTGCTGCTGCATGGCGTCACTTGCAGCGGAAAAACAGAGGTTTATCTTCAAGCTATTGCCCATGTGCTGGAACAAAATGGCGATGCGATTGTTCTGGTTCCTGAAATATCGCTTACTCCTCAGACGGTAACCCGTTTCAAATCCCGCTTCGGAGACCGTGTAAGTGTTCTTCACAGCGGTCTTTCCGATGGAGAACGTCATGACGAGTGGATGAAAGTTCATCGTGGAGAGGTCAAAATTGCCGTTGGTGCACGTTCCGCCCTGTTTGCCCCCTTTTCCAATCTCAAGCTCATTGTTGTGGATGAAGAGCATGAAAATTCCTACAAGCAGTCGGAGGCTCCCCGCTACAATGCCAGGGACGTGGCAGTCATGCGCGGAAAAATGGAAAATGCTCTGGTTATTCTCGGATCTGCCACCCCGTCTCTGGAATCTTACTACAATGCGGAACAAGGGAAGTATGAACGAGTGGAAATGCTTAAACGCAGTGACCCCTCCATCATGCTACCATCGGTCAGCATTATTGACATGCGCCTGGAAAAGGATGATCAGGACAGGACCCCCTATTTTTCCAAAACACTGGTTGATTCTGTCTTTCAGCGAATCCGCAATGGAGAGCAGAGCATCATTTTTCTGAACAAACGGGGTTTTGCCAGACAGATGCATTGTGATCTGTGCGGTTATGTAGCAGAATGTCCCGACTGTTCTGTCCCCTATACCTATCATAAAAAGGCTCAGGTTCTTTCCTGTCATCTGTGTGGCCGTGTGACAGATGCTCCTGAAGTCTGTCCTGCCTGCGGCTCCGATCAGATCCGTTACCAGGGCGCCGGCACAGAGCGCATTGAAAACATCTCCATGGATATATTCAAAAGCGCCCGCATTGCCCGTATGGACTCCGACACCATGACAACCCCCGCAGCTTATGAAAGAGTCCTTGATGCCTTCCGCAGAGGAGATCTTGACATTCTCATTGGCACTCAGATGATTGCAAAGGGTCTGGACTTCCCCAATGTTACACTTGTGGGCATTGTCAATGCCGACGGCGGACTTTATATCAAGGACTTCCGGGCGGAAGAACGAAGTTTTCAGCTGCTTGCCCAGGTCGCCGGACGCGCCGGACGCGGACTGGTCAAAGGAGAAGTTCTCATACAGACAGAAAGCCCTTACAATCCGGCCATTCAATGTGCCGCTGAACATGACTACAAAGCCTTTTATCAGGATGAAATACTGGTTCGTCAGGATCTTTATCTTCCGCCGTTCTGCCACATGATTGCGCTCCATTTTGATGGAACCGATCCTGAAAAAATCATGCAGGAAGCCCGGAAAGTTCTGGATCGTCTTCAGGCGGATCCGGCATCCGGGTCCCTGGAATTTGATGATCTATCCCCCTGTGTCATTGAAAGGATCAAGGGCAAATACCGCTTCATGGCACGTGTCCGCGGACAAAAGCTCTCCGGATTCAGACGCATTCTCCGGGCAGAACTTCAGCAATGGAAAAAAAGCCGGAACGGTATTGACTTCTATGCAGATGTTGACCCTATGAATCTCCTCTGAATTTCATGCATGGGCTTTGGAATTCTCCACATTTCTCTCAGGAGCAGGAGAAAATATTTCATGAAAAAAGAGACTTCTTTCTACAGAATTTTTCTGTTCCTTAAAAAAATAACATTCTCCTGTTCTGCAAATTTATATTCTTTCCGTTCGTCTCTGGGAAATCCTCCCGAAAAAGATCAAACATTGAATTCAATCTGAAATGTAGAATAAAAAAAACAGACGTCCAAGCTTCTCCCTTTTGCTCCGGGAAAAATGAACGCCTGTTCTTAAAAATTCTATCCTGTCTGCAAAGCTCTGATCTTCACAGGTCTGAACGGGAGACAAAATGAGCTCTGAGACATGCCGGATTCTTTGGCTTTTATTTACTCTTATTCAAACAGAGTCTTTTCCTCTCTGTCTTTCTTCTCCAGAAGGCCGGTTCTTTTACGATTCAGATAATCGAACCGCAGTTCCTGCACATAAAACTTCACATTCATCATAAAAGGATAAGCCTCAGCAAAGACTTCATGAATCTCCTCCACAGACATATCCGGCTGAATACGATCAGCATAGGCATTGTATTTTTCTACCAGCGGAGCTATAACCTCCTGATAAAATTCGGGATCTCCCACTTCCGGATCCATCCAGTATTCGATGCAGCCATTAGCCCCAGCATTCAATGCCGCGCGGTAGTTCTACAGGGCCTTGCTCAAAAGCCGATGCTTGATCGCAGCAAGATTTTCCGAAGTCATATTGGTAAAAACCAGATCACCAAAACTTGACGGGTTGTGAACAGATTTACTGCCGCCCCAAGTCCAGCCCCCCTATTCCCAGTGAATCGGCTCAAACGGCCATCGATCCCCTTCTCCAGGCAAACGGTCAACACATACGGACCAGTCAATTTTCAGGAGTCCGGCCATACCGCCTTCCACCATCTGACATTCAAAAGATACATTTCCGGCATCTCTCCGGATTCTCCGGTAATGCTTGTTGTTGTACTGAGTTACAAACAGATCGCTGCCATCCTGAACCCCGGGAGAACATGCAAGAATCAGACAATTGTATGGAACACCCGGCCCCAGCCCGATATACAGTTCGTATCCGCCCATCTGGATAAATCCATTCCGGATGTCTCTGAGCTTTTCAGGGGAAGAAGGCATGTAAAACAGAATCTTCACACCTTCTTCGTCACAGAAAGCCGTAAAGAAAGTCCGTTCTCCGCTTCCATCGTCCTGAGTAATCTGTCTGGTAGTAATTGCCGCATCTGTTGCCAGAAGGGTCTGCAGATTGTTTCCGTATTTGCGGTCCAGCACAGCATGATTCTTTGCGCCTTTAAAATAGTCAGACGCCATATAACTTGTAATATCTTCAGGACCGTTCGGAATGAATTTCACCTGAATGCTTCTTCGTTCTGCGGGAACCAGCAGTGCCTCATGTCTGCGCCAGAGAGATTTTGCTAAATCAAAATTTTTTACTTTCATGGCAAATTTCGCACTTTCCTGCAGGAAGTGATCCTTTGCCTTTACCTCGGAAACCTGCGCATCAATCGCCGAAGCAATTTCCGATGCATCCTTTTCTGGATCCTCCCTGTCCGCACGCAGCACCATCAGATCCAGCTGATACTGCCGGACCTCTTCAGGAGAAAGCGTGATGCCGGGTGTTCCGGCAGCTTCCAATGCCAGAAGATTTTCAATGACTTTTTCAGCATCCCCATAACGTTCAAGTTTTAAAAGATCTTCCAGATAAAAGGGATACGCTTTCATCTGTGCAGGATCATACTGAAGTCCGCGTTCAAAAGCCCAGGCACAAATATCCGGTGACTTTGCCAGTTGCCGGCGGTTCCAGCCACTGAAAAAATCCACATACCAGCGAGAGAAATTTTCATCCAGCAGAACAAGGTCCACGTCATATTTCAGACAAAATTTTTTAAATTCTTCTGCGTCAACACCGTTTAATGCCAGATTTTGCGCAAGATATTTAAAGGACTCCACCCGGTTTCGGGGATCCTCTTCCGGATTCTCAAGGACTTTCAAAAAATATTTGTCCGCTTCATCCATCAACTCGCAGCTGACCAGAAAGCGGGCATATTTATAATCATCCGCACAAATTTCCCGGAAAAAAGCTGCTGCTTCTTCCGCTCCGCGTGTTCCTAGAAGCATTTGCACTTTCATCTGATCCAGGGCGGCCTTCTGACTTTCGCTTACATTCGGAGCTATTTCTTCGATAAGTTCTTCAGCGGCATCATAATCCAGTTCGCGCAGGAATGCATGGATGCGGTTAAGCTGAACCTGATTCATATCTGTTTTTGAAAGGCCTGGAATCCGTGCGGCGGCGGCCAGAGTCTCATTGGCCTCACTCACCTGCATTTTTTCCAGCTGACAGTTGGCAGCCAAACGATAAAGCTCAACTTTATCAGATGGACTCAATGCTTCATGATTCAGCATTTTCCGGTAATACGCCAAAGCCTTGTCAATACCGTCGTCATTATAGGAACCGAATCCACTTTTTGGAAAGTTTTCCTGCAAATACGCATTTCCCACGGAAGAAATGCTTTTCATGGCATCCGCACCGGAAATGCCCGGAATGGAGAGTATTTCTTCTGAAACAGCAAAGCCTTTTTCACGGGTTTCCGGAGTCCGAATAAGACTTTCAGCGTATCCCTGCAGAATCGAAACACGCTGGGAGGCAGTTAAATCAGCAGAATTGAATACTTCCAAACTAATTTTTTCCGCTGCAGTTGGATTTTTCTTTTGCAGGGCACATTTCATAAGAGCGGAAAGAGTTTTGAACTGGAGTTCATTTGAGACGTCCTGTTCTTTCAATAAACGATATTTTTCAATTGCATCGTCAAATTTTCCCTCTTCGGCGAGCAGAACAATCGTTTCCGGCATCTTTTTCTTTCCCGGCTCCGCGGCACCGGCGGAAAAGACGAAACTGTCCTGAAATAATAGAAGCAGCGCCGTCAGACAGCTGCAGCATATAACAAAATTCCTTTTCATTCTGATCTTCCCTTTCACTTGCCGTTTTCTTCACAAAGTCCGCCCATGCGCATCAGCTTGAGAATGTATTCAATCATCTCTGCACGCACACAGTTCAAGTCCATTTCATCCGGATCAAGCGCGGCTAAATACTGGAGAGCTTTGCGTCCTTCACAAACATAGTCAATATTGCCGGAAGCCAATGCTTTTCGGATCTCCTGCTGCAGCTTCGTGGCGTAGCGGATATCATCAATGCCTTCCCGGTATCCTTCCCACTGGAGAGTGTCCACGAATCCGCCATAATTCCGGTAGGCAATGACCATGGGCTTGTAAAGATCATAGGATCGATCATTCCATGGACCGATTGCAAACTCATAATTGAAGGTCATATTCAAGCCATTCATATATCCAAGCAGTCCATGCTGTCTGCGCATGAAGGACGGATTTTCAGATCCCGTATGCTGGCAGGCGTAAAACCCAACCCATACATCATCCATGCCTTTCCAGCGGGCAATACGCTCATGGTTGTCCGGCTCAGACCCCATGGGCTAAATGTTCTGCACATAAGCTTGCTTGTAAAAAAGAACATCATGTCCTGAAGTCCCGAACTTGATGCCATATTCCATATAATACTTGTTAAAACCGCGATGGGTCGTAACAAATGCTGCACCCGGTTCATCTCCGTACATGGCAATAATGTTGCTGTGTCCCAGGTTTTCCATATAAAAATCATGGGTTCTGCGAGCAGCTTTTTTCGCCGTCATGTAGTTGTCAAAAGTCAAACGTCCGCCCGAATTGCGTCCGAACCAGAGAAGAAAGTTTTTCCCGAAAACCGTATCCAGCGGAAAGCCCATCTCCCGCATCCATGTAAACATTTCCGGCGTTTGAGGGAAAAATGGATAAAAAAGATTATGTTCCTTAAGATTTCTGTAGTGTTCCCGGAGCATTTTTTCCGCCAGTTCACGGTCTCCGCCATAAATCCGCAGCATCTCCTCCATGGAACTGCCGCCTCCCATCATCGATGACAGAAACGGCCGGTCAAGTTCTCTGTAGGCTTTGGGCATAGGCAGATCAAAAGGAAGCACTCTTACACGCACAGGAATCTCTGTTAAAAGTTTTCCATCGGAAGCTGCAACTTCTACAAAACCCGAATAAATTCCGCCCTTCTGGCCGGCAGGAACATGAACCGTCAGAAAAAACTGTTTGAATTCACCAGCTTTCAAATCCACCGGCTGAAGTTCATCAGCATCCTGAAAGCCTTTCTGCATGGGATCAAAAGTCCCGGTCTCCAGTTCAAACGGTGCAGAAATCCATTCATAACGGGTTCCATCCTCGGTCTGAATCCTTGCATAATTGGCAGGGTTCTTCGTATCCACCAGAATCATGTCTTCATCGTTCAGCAGCAGTTCCGGACAAAGTGCCAGCCCCACGTCAGCAAAGTAACTGGTCCAGCGGTTTCCGTTCTGGTACCAGATCTTGACCACCTTCAAATCCAGATTTTCCTTCGGAATCACATCGCCTTCCTCCGACTTCAAATCTGAAGTTTTCAACACCACATTCTTCAGATCTTTCAGAGCATACAGCTGAAAGGATCCCGGTTCAAATTCTGTTCCTGCCAGTGTAATCATTACCGGCGAATTCAGTTGTCCATCTTCCGGAAAGACATCAGCCAGACGCATCAAATCTGATACAGGGGTAACGGCAAAAGACACGACGTCCGCCTTCTGAATCTTCTTTTCCCGCATGAGTTTTTCCACTTTGATCCGGTTCTCCTGAAGATGCTGTTCGTACGCTGAAGGACCTGGATTCTCAGGCAGCGCAGCAAAAACAGAAGGAAACAGTGCAGCAACACCTCCGGCAAGAATCCACGCCATCAGTTTTCCAGCATGAGCTATTTTCTGTTTCATAAAAAATCCTTTTCACTCAGTTTATTTTCCAACAATAAATAGATGAAACATAAGTATCTGATTCATTCTTGTCAAGCACAAAGATGAAATTGAAGTCTTTTTTCATCATTTTTTCATAATTCAGCCATTTTCCTCTGAATACTTCCGGACCGGGCAGTCCAGAAATGGAGGGATTTTCTTCAGATTTCAACTCTGTTTCTTTTCAGTATATCATTCCTTGGATCTAACGAGCCCTAATATTGGAAGAAGTTTTTTCAAGAAAACAGGAATCAACCGGCCCCAGAATGATACCAGAACTATAAAGAAAATGACCCCCGAACCTGGAAAGAGAGTAGACAGACCTACAAAAGAGATTATACTCAAATTATAAAGAAAACGATCCGGTGCAGGATAATGTATAGCATTCTGTCTCTTCCAATCTTCCGTATTCTCCTGTTAAAAATGACGAAAAATATTTTACTTTGCTTAAAACGCGCACTATAGTATTCAATGTTCTTTCTGATGAATCACTCGCCGAATTACTCAGAAAAGTCGGATCAATTTTGAATCAAGCGGAGAATGGATAATCCATGAATCAGGTTCCGAACCTTGCTCCTGTGCAGACACAGAAGATTGCACAGGAACAGAAACTCATGCCTCAGCAGATGCAGTCTCTGGAAATTCTGACTGTTCCTCTGATGGACCTTGAGAACAAAATCAATGAGGAACTCAGCAGTAACCCGGTTCTCGAATTAGCTTCCGACTCTCCAAGAGAAGACCGGGAAACATCTTCTGATGATTCCGGATCCGATGATCTATCTTCAGATCCAGTTATGAAAGGCTCTCCCGATACCTCCGAAGACTTGTCCGCCCGGATGACCAGCGCAGGACTGAATGACGATTACGATCAGTTTCAGCAGGATGACGATTCCGCCACATGGACAGATTTTCTTCAATCCATAGGTTCGGATTCATTCAGCGGTGAAACATCCGGCTCCACCGACCATCCGGAAGCAGATGACCGCCGGGACTTTTTTTTCAACTCCATTGCAGCCGAACCCACGCTCCAGGAATTTCTTGAGGAGCAGCTTCGTCTTTCAGACATTCCTGAATCCTTGCGAAAAATAGCTGAAGAAATTATCGGCTGCGTGGATGACTCCGGCTACCTGAAGGTCCCCCTTGAAGAAATCGCTCAGAATTGCAAAACTTCTACAGAGCAAGTGGAAAAAGCCCTGAAACAGGTTCAGAAATTTGATCCGCCCGGCATTGCGGCAAGAACACTGGAGGAATGTCTGCTTCTTCAGCTGGCACGTCAGGGGAAAGGCAGGAGCCTTGCCGCACAACTGGCTTAGAAATATCTGCCGGATATTGCGAAAAACAAGCTTCCCCAGATAGCCAAAGAACTCAATCTTTCCATGGATGAACTCAGCCAGGCCGTCCAGGAACTCAGGAAGCTCAATCCGCATCCGGCTTCCGCTTTTACACCGGATCAGCCAAGCTACGTTGTTCCGGAAGCCAGTGTGGTTCCGGATGGAGATGAATTTAAAGTGATTCCGAATCAGGAAAGCTATCCCAGACTGCTGATTTCCCGTCGCTACGTCCAGATGCTGGACGATCCAAATGTCAATGATGAAACCAAAAGCTATATCCGCCAGAAACTCAGCAGTGGAAAAAATCTGATCCGGAGTCTGGAACAGAGAGAATCCACCATTATTCGGATTGCAAATCTTATTGTCTCCAAACAGTATGAATTCATGAAGAAAGGTCCGGAAGCCCTGCTCCCCATGACGATGCAGGAAATTGCAGATAAATTGGGACTACATGAAACCACCATCAGCCGGGCCATAGCCAATAAATATCTTCAAACACCGGTTGGGCTGTTCCGTTTCAGAGACTTTTTCAGTTCCGGCTTCCGTTCTGAAACAGGTGATGAGGTATCCTCCACCGGCATCAAAGAGCAAATTCGGGAAATTGTATCCGGAGAAAATACCTCCAGCCCCTACTCCGACAGCAAAATAGCAGAACTGCTCAAGCAGAAAGGTTTTGATGTCGCCAGACGAACCATTGCAAAATACCGTGAAGAGCTTGGTATACCGTCTTCCCAGCTGCGAAAGGTATATTGATTGAGGAAAAAATGAATAAATTCTATCTCCATACAGTTTCTTTTCTGTCAAAACACAAAAACGGTCTTCTCCTGTTTCTTCTTTTCTGGGTTTGTGTATTCACGGCTTTTGCCGTAAGAACTTACCACTATAATACAGCAGTCTATGAACTGAACGCCATGATTGAAGACATCCCGGTGAAAGAACGGGATCCTGAACCGGGCTTTTTCAAAAAATTTCTTCCGTATTATCACAAGAACTTTTCCCCCTTTACCATTGAAAGTGCCATGATGTATTCCTATTCCAAGGATATTGCACTGGGCAAAGGCGTCCGGAAAGAGGATCCTGCCCTCTGCGGAATTGAGGATATCCCTCCTTATGCTCAGATGAATATGGGGCTGGAATGGTTTCTCGGATGGGGGTGGAAAATCAAGAATGCCATCTTTCCGGATCCAGAAGCATCACCCAGGCAAGAGCTTTTTCAGGATTATCCGTATATGGCTCAATGGATGAGTTCCCAACTCAGATTCTGGGCTAGTCTGACATCCGGCTTTGTCTTTCTATGGTTGATTATGCTTCGATGCCCTAAGCTCCCGGCTCTTTACGGAGGACTTCTCCATGCAGTTTCTCTGGCTGCTGTTGCAAGATCCACAGGCCAGGATTTTGTACGTGGAGAATTCTGCATTCCCCTGATTACTGCCACCATTGTACTGGCTTATTCCATTTATAAAAAGCCGGCAGCATGGAAGTATGTGCTGATTTTTCTGACGGCTTTTCTGGCGTTTGTAACCTGGGATCTCTGCCAGATGCTTTTCGGCACATGGATTTGTTTTGAATTGCTCCGGTTCTTCCTGGGCAGGCCCATGCCTGCTCCAAGGCGCAATGCATGGATCTGCATTGCAGCAGCGATTCTGCTCAATGCGTAGATTGTTCCATTCAATGTCACATATGAATTGATCCGGTCCGCCCTGGTCTGTGTTATGATTCCAGTTCTGGCCATTGCCTATCTTTACGATGCCTTTTACAGAAGAAACCGCGTACCGGCATTTTTCCAGAAAATTCCAAAATTTCTGCCGCGTCTGGTGATTGCTCTGATCCTGCCGCTTCTTCTTTACTGGGGATGGTCACACACAGTCAACACGCCTGAGTATGCCTCCAATTACAGTCATTTTGCAGAAGTGATGAAGGCAAAACTTGAATTCTTCAATGTCAAGCCTGCAGATCCTGCCAAACTTTCCTATGATGCAAGAATGCTCTGGACGCCCTCCATGCATTCTGCGACCTGGGATATTTTAATTTCCTTCTTTCCAAGTCTCTTTTTCGGCTTAAGAATGCAGTTCCCGCTGTTTCATTTCATTTTCGGGTATCTGCCTGTGACCTTAGGCCTGTTTTAGGGGCTTTCCCTGTGCGCAATACTTTTTACAATGTTCCGGCAGCAGTTCCTGAAAAACTGGCAGGAAATACTCATGCCATGGCTTTACACCATCGGTTTTATTGTGGGGTTCATTTATATTGTACGTTATCATGAATTCCTGATTCTGTTTCTTTCGGTGTCACTGCCCATGCTTGTGGTCTGCGTATGGCGCGGATCTGCATACCAGATTCAGAAAGTCAGACCGAATGAGGCATATACACGTCTTTATGCTTCCAGATGGTTCTCCAAAGGAGTTCATCTTTTGCTGATATGTGCCTGCATCTTTTCTCTGGCCTGGGAAACATACGCATCGCTTTTTATCGCGAAACGCAAGTATACCGGGGATGTCCCGATGCAGGATACGGCAAGACTCATTGTATGGTTCCGTGCCGCCGGAGAACATGTAAAGGACAAAGGCGTCGCTGCAAACTTTACCATTGGGCCAATGCTTCATGCCTATGCAGGAACAGGCGTAGTCATGAATCCTCAGTTCGGGTTGAAACGGATCCGCGATGCAACCGAGGATTATCTGAATGCTATGTACCATGGCACGGAGGAAGATCTGATGAAATATTGCGAAGAGCATAAGGCCAGATACCTTGTTTATAATAAAGGAGCCATTCAGGGGATGCATATTTATTCCAACCGCTACATTGCAAATGCCAAGGAAATTCCGGGGGCAGCTCCAGCAAACCTGATGTTCTTTCAACCGGGGAACCTGAAATGGTTTTATGAACTGACTCCGCCCCGGGGACTTCAGGATGTGGGAAAGACCTATACGCTTTTCCAAGTTGTCACCCGGGAAGACCGCCGGAAAGCCAATGAGTTGACGATGCAAGCTGTTCAGGAAGCAAAAGCATACAATCTGGGAACTGCCAGAGAACTGATTCGACAGGCTGTGGAGCTGGACCCTCTCTCGGAAAATGCAGCACTGATTTTTTATAAACTTTATCAGTATCCGCCTGATATTTCTCTGCGTGGAGTGGAACTCCGCAAAGAGGACCAGCCCCATTCGGCATCGGAGGCTTAGGCGCCGCAACAATCATAAACCTCTGCTGGAAGCCAACCATAAAGCAATATATTATGCACGGGGAAGCTTCCAGCTTTGTACCGTTTTTTATTTTATTGGCCCCCTTTTTGCCGACAGCATTAAGTATCCAGCTTTTCCGGCATCTTCTTTTTTCCCGGATCAAAATCCTTGAATTTTGCAATACATCTACAAAACAGATGTAAACAGACACAATCAATAGAAAAATAGGATCTCGCAACAGAACTATGCTATTCAGGAACTCTGTCCTTATGCATTTACAGACAGATTCATGTTTTTTCAATCAGTCCTTTTTTGAAGCCTTTCAGAACCAGGAAATAATATCTTTATTTCTGACAGAATCTTTTCCCTATCCATAAATGCTTCAGATTTTTTTGGGAACACGGTCAAAAAGGAAGAAAAGGCCCCCTAAAAGATTATAAAAAATAATAAGTGCAGACATAACCAGAGCAACAGCAAGACCATCGCTCTGTGTCATTCCGCCACCCACAAGGATTGTCATCACAAAATAGTCCCTTACTCCAATTCCAGACGGAGTCAAAGGCAGCAGTCCTCCAATGTTTCCCACCGTAATGGCTGCCAGAGCCGGAATAAACCAGACCGCCGACCCCGATACACTCCATGAAATAAACCAGGCGGTAAGGCCCAGAACAAAATTTACACCAATCAGACTTGCTGCAATACAAAGCAGAAGTTCTTTTCTGCAGGACTGGTACGAATCCAGCGCATCTTCTGTCTTTGTAAACAAACCTCCGGAAAACGGTCTCCGATTTTTCGGATTCCCCGCCATAAAGCAAAGCGTTCCAGCCTGCGATGACAGAAAATAACCATGCTTCCCACAATACCTGCAGCAGCGCCTGCAGTCAGCACCCATACTAAAGATTTAGCAGTTCCATTCGTGCTGTTCACAGTATTCCAGGCGCAAACGATCATCACCAAAGCCATTAAAAAAGGCCGATCATCCCGGTAAAACGGTCAATTAAAATGGTAAAAACGCCATCAAACCGTTGCTCTTTCTTCACTCTGTTTGCAATAAATCCTGCCCGGACCACGTCTCCCCCAAGCGCCCCGCCCGGCATAACCAGAGAAAAGAAAAAAGATTGCATCGTCAGAGAAACCGCCGTCCACAGGGAACATTCCAGTTTCTGAGCCTTCAGAAGAATCCACCACCGCCAGGCGTTGGCAAAAACATGAACCCCATACAGAAAAACAGCGGGAAGCAGCCAGAAGAAATGAAGTTTTTGAAAAACCTCTCCAAATCTTCCACTTTGATCGGGCGTCCGGAAAATCAGAATCGCCACAATGGCACACGCAATCTAAAGTTTCAACAAGGGTTTCAGCCAGGAGGCATTCCGTTCCAGGAAAGCCCTTGCAGAATCCCGAAATGAGCCGCTGGACATGAGAACAGGATCAAACTTTCTGTAAATCTGCTTATTTTGATTTGTAGTTCCATGAAAAACAAGATATATTTTCATGCCGGAGAAAGGAATCCGGAATTATGTTATAAAATACAGCGTTTTCCGCGGATTTCAATCTCTGGATCCCCGCCGGAAGGCGGGAAGGCGGAAGGAATGTCAACAAACAATGGACCGTTGCTGAGCCTCTTATTCATAGGAGATGTTGTAGGCCGTGGAGGACGTCATGCTGTAAAGCGCATGGTTCCGTACCTGAAGAAAAAATACAACTGCAGCTTCTGTATTGTCAATGCAGAAAATTCAGCGAATGGGGCTGGAATTACTCAGTCCTGTCTGGAAGATATGAATGTGGCAGATGTTTTCACCTCGGGAGATCACATCTGGGATCAGAAGAACCTTGAAACAGAAATCGCGAGCATCCGGAATCTTCTCCGTCCAGCAAACATGAGCAAACTTCAGCCCGGCAGAGGGTGGGGATATTTCCGAAACCCTGCTGGCGGAGAAGTGGCAGTCATTTCACTCATTGGCAAAGTCTTTATGCGGGACAGTGCCTACTGTCCTTTTGAAACCGCCGAATCTGTTCTTGCGCAAATCCCCATCACCTGCAAATGTATTTTTGTGGATTTTCATGCGGAAGCCACCAGCGAAAAGGCCGCACTTGCCTGGTTCCTGGATGGACGGGTTACTGCTGTCATCGGAACTCATACTCATGTTCAAACCGCAGACGCCAGAATCCTTCCAGGCGGAACAGCCATGCTTTCCGATGTGGGAATGACTGGTGCCGCTGATTCTATTCTTGGAAGAAATACACAGGACGTCATCCGGAAATTCCGTACTGGAATGCCGGCAAGACTGAACGTGGTTGAAGATGGCATTCGTCTGGATGCCGTAGTCATTCGTTATGAAATGAATACAGGGAAAGCAGTATCCATAACCCCCATTTCTGAAATGTTTAATCCAAACCGGGAGTATATTGAATAATGAGCATCCATGAACTGGACTGGAAAAGAATTGATCTTCTCATCCAGCTTGCACTTGAGGAAGATCTTGGAAAAAACGGCGACATCACAACGAATTCCGTGATTCCTGCCGACCTGAAAGCGAAAGCTATTTTTCTGTGCAAGGACGATCTGGTCTGTGCCGGTCTTCCCGTGGCGGAACGGCTCTTCAAAACTCTTTCGGATGAAATTGTTTTCAAACCTCTTGTCAAAGAAGGCGATCTATGCAGAAAAGGCGATTTACTTGCGGAAATGTATGGTCCTGCGAGAGCCCTTCTGACTGGAGAGCGTACAGCTCTGAATTTCATCCAGAGACTTTGCGGCGTTGCCACAGCCTCTCACCGTTATCAGCAGGCAGCTGGAGATAAAGCCTGGATCCTGGACACGCGCAAAACAACACCCGGCTGGAGAAATCTGGAAAAATATGCTGTTTCCGTAGGAGGAGCGCACAATCACCGCATTGGATTATTTGACCGTGTCATGATTAAAGACAATCATCGTGAACTGGCCGGTCTTGAAGGGCCCGGCGGGATTATCCGTTCCGTGGAAAGAGCGCGCAAGGCTTATCCGGGATTTGAGGTGGAGGTGGAAGTGGATTCTCTGGAAGAACTGGAAGAAGCCATTCAGTCCAAAGCGGAATATATTCTGCTGGATAACATGTCCAACGAGCAGATGAAACAGGCGGTCCAGATGGTTGCAGGACGCTCAAAACTTGAAGCCAGCGGCAATGTAACCCTTCCCAGAGTAAGTTCCATTGCAGAGACCGGAGTCGATTATATTTCATCCGGTGCTTTGACGCATTCCGTAAAATCCGCAGATATCTCCATGGATATTGTTCTGAATTAAAGCTGAGATTGTACAGAAAAGAAATACGTTGTATTTTCTGTTCCGTTGCTTTCAATTTTCACCGTGCTCTGTTTTACTGCTGTTCAACTTCAGATGACAGTGCACGGATTTTTTTCTGTCCATTGCCTGCCGAAAACAGATGATTCTTTCATGGATCTGCCTTTACATTCTTCCATTTCCATCTGTTTTTTGAACGAAATATTCTTTGCAAACGCCCCCTTTCCTGAACTTGTATTTTTCTTCTGCAATTCCCGGAATCCTTTGACGCACAATTCTGTTTCCGGAATACCGTTTCACTCAGGAGAACAACAACTGTTATGGGACTTCAATTCAATGATAAACAGCGCCGTGGATGGCAAATCCTTATATCCTGCAACAAATCACGCATTCTTTTTGACGGGGGTTCCCGGTCAGGAAAAACTGCCCTGATTACAGAATACCTTATCCGCAGGGCCCTGCAGTATCCCGGATCCAGACAGCTGGCAGCCAGAAAGTGCCGGGTTCATGCCAAAACCTCGCTTTGGAATGATACCTTTAAATCCTATTTGCGCCGATACCTTCCCTCTTCCTGTTACCGTCTGAATGAAACGGAACTTTCAATCCGCTTTTCCAATCATTCAGAAATCCTTCTGGGAGGACTGGATGATTCTGATCGCACCGAAAAGATTCTCGGCAATGAGTACATCACTGTTTTTCTGAATGAAGCAACGCAGTTTTCCTTTGAAACTGTTCAAATGGCCATCACACGTCTTGCGCAAAGGATTCTTGACTCATCCGGGAATCCAGTCCTGCCGAAGCTGATTCTGGACTGCAATCCCAGAGGTCCTCGCCACTGGCTTCATTATGTTGGAGTACGACATCTTGATCCTGAAACAGAACAACCGCTGCCGGACCGGGAGAAATGGGAACGTCTTTCCTGGTCCGCTTACGATAACAGGAATCATCTACCTGCCGAATATCTCAAGTCTCTGGAGTCTCTTCCGGAAATCATGAAAGACCGCATGCTTAATGGAATCTGGCGAGACAATCAAGGGGCTGTTTATACAGAATTCGATGAAGATATTCATTGCATAGATCCCTTCGAAATACCGGAAAACTGGAAGAAAATCCGGGCCATTGATTTTGGCTATACCAATCCATTTGTCTGCCTGTGGGGGGCGCTGGACAGCGACGGACGCCTGTATATCTACCGGGAATGGTACAAAGCATCGGAACGAACCACGGAACATGCGCGAATCATACGGGAACTTTCCGGATCAGAAAAATATCTGGTAACTGTTGCAGATCATGATGCAGCCGACCGTGCCGAACTTGAATCCGGCGGAATTCGTACAACTGCTGCTGTCAAAGAGGTTATTTCCGGCATCCAGGCTGTGAAAAACCGTCTGGTGAAAGCCGGTGACGGCCATCCAAGACTGTATTTTTTCCGCAATTTAAAAAATATTCTCTCAGAAATATACGATTACCGGTGGCTCCCCGCCGATTCAGCAAGAAATGCCCGGGAAGAACCACTGAAACTGAACGATCATGCCATGGATGCTTTGCGCTATATGGTTATGGCTGTTGATCATGGAAAACGCAGCCAAGGGAATCCTCAGGGACTGCGAATCTGTCTCCCGGATACCCCCCGGAAGGAATCTTCCATGCGCCGTTCTGAAAAAAGCATCCGGTTTCATTCCTGAAGATGTTCCATTCCAAAAACGATCCGCAAAAGCTCTTTTTCCCATGAACCAGCATTATTTACCCCCCCCTTTGAATTGACTGGACATATATTGGCAGAATCTGAAAACACATTTCTCGTCTTCTGTACAAAATTCGGGGAAAAATCTATGCAATAAAAAACATGCTTATGGCAATAGAGTCAAATGCTGCTTCAAGTCAACTCTTCTATGGAAGTTCTCCACGGGAAATGTTGAACACAAACACAGGAATCCACTATTCAGCATTGGCCTTCCTTTCAAAGACTTTTTTGCTATTGCATATTTTACCTTCTGCCTCTCAGCTTCTTGAATTCTGTTCAGGACTTCTTTTGCCGGACTGGTAAAGATCTTCCAGATCTTGCAATATTCCAGCGGCAACCTGAGAAGCAGAGAAGTGATTCCCGGCATACTGACGATTGTAATCTCCTATGGCTTTTCTTTTATCTTCATTTTCAATAAGAATAGACACTTTCTCCGCACAGTTTTCCGCAGTGACAGGCTCAAGGAGGAAACCCATTTTTTCATTCTCAAAAAAGTCTGGAATTCCACCTGCATGGGTGGTAATAACTGGAAGTCCAGCCCCCATGGCTTCCAGTACAGAACATGGCATTCCCTCACCAAAAACAGTTGGAAACAAATAACAATCTGCATCCGCCAGAAGCTGATATTTTTCCTTGCCTTGAACATACCCTGCAAAAATTACATTTGAAATCTGTTTACTCTCAACATATTTCCTCGCATTGTTCTCTTCGCCACCACTTCCGGCAACGATGAGTTCCACTTTGTCCGGATAACGCTTTGAAAGTATTTCTGCACAGTCTATTGCTTCATAAATACCTTTTGTCTTTTCAATTCGAGCCAGGAAAATCAGTTTAAAATGTCTGTCTAACGATTTGCGAGAAAATTGCAGAAGCTCATCAGGAAATGCTGTACTTTTCAATAATATTTTTCCCTGATATCCCCACTTTTCAAAGCATCTTTTGAATTCACTTGCAAGTACGCACATGACTTCTGAGTGCAAAAATGAAATGCGGAACAAAACAGAACGGATCCCTGATTTTTCCAATTCCTTCTATGTACTTTTTTCCCAGCCATGCCAGAATATCAGCGTTTTGGAATGAAACAGTTTCCTGGCAATCAGACAATACAGTCCATCCCTCAGAACCGCAGTATCTCCCAACGAAGGATTCAAATACACAATATCATAGCGTGAGTGAGCCAACACTCGGCAGAAACGAACAACATCTTTGACAAGAGCAGCCGCTTTTTTCCAGCGACCGGCCTTTCTTGACGTTGAAAAATAAAAGAAATCAACTTTCCCATCCAGGTACGGAAACAGCTGCCGATAAAAATTCGCAACGCCACCCACCATATCCAACGGCGGAACAGTTACAAGTACTTTCATAAGAACACCATTTCTTTCAACGGAAATTATAACATAAAATCAGGAGCAGAACACCTGCTTTTGCGAGAAAAAACGTTTTCGAATGCTTTCCCCATCCATTACTGACTCTTTCCTGAAAACCATATACCCCCAGTACCAAGAAAAGCGGATAGTAAGTCAGCTGATACCGAAAATCCAATGCCACAAAGGCAAAAATCATCAACAGTACGTTCAAGATTACATACGAAAAAACAACATTGAAATACTGGCTGCTGTTTTT
Source organism: uncultured bacterium (assembly GCA_949290385.1). GTDB lineage: Bacteria > Verrucomicrobiota > Lentisphaeria > Victivallales > UBA1829 > CASERY01. The sequence goes on from CASERY010000138.1 coordinate 24,075, forward strand.
ATAAAGTCTGTACAATCCATAGACAAAATAAACCGAAAAAAGGCTCTTGAATAACAGATAAAAATTATACAGAAATAAAGGTGTTTCTGCGCCTCCTACAAAATTTGGGAAAGGCCCGAACCATGCTGCCAAACATTCAATGATCATCATAAAGGAAAAACTTCCCCCCGTATGCTCGACCCTCCCCATTGAAATCAGGATCCGCTCATCCAATCCGCCAGAAACGCCCAGCATCTTCAGCACAGGATCCAGGAGAATCAAAAAGAGAATTCCTCCAGTGATCAGCATAGCAGTACTGTGTTTCTTAATTCTTCGTATATGGATAATCCGACTCAAATAAGACAAGACAAAAATAACAGGAATCACCAGTCTGAAAAAAATATTCTAAAATGCTGCGGCCCAGAATAAAAGAACCTATACCCACTTTTGTTTTCTCCGATTTTCACAGGTATCCAGCAAACAGTACAGGGCCAGCACAATAAAAACAGCAAAAAAGTTTTCCTTAAGCCATTGTACTGTTGAAAACATCGCATATGTAGACAATCCCCAAATCATTGCAACTATTTTTGCATTCTGCTCATCGAGCAGCTTTTTTGCCATTCTGTAAAGAATAAAACTCGACAGCACAACACAGATTCCATTGGCAATAATGAGCAGGAAAAAATACTGCTCCGGATTCCCCTTCCACCAGAAAAGCCCCTTCATTACAGCAGGAAACCCGCAGTCATCCACTGCGAAACTTTCCAGACTGCTCCAGGCTGTTTTTGTAGCATTTATTCCAAACGACCAATAAAAGAGGCCATCTCCCTGATAGAGGCCGAATATATCTCCTGTCGCGTCAAAAATTTTATTTTTCAGATAAAAGGAACCTGTCAGTTGATAGAGTAAAAGCGCAAACCAGAAAATACATCCCGATATTTTAGAACAAATTGCGTACCCCACCAGGAAAAGAATAGAAAGAATAATTGTTGTTCCAAGCAGCCAGTCCGCAGGCATTTTCTCTTTTGCTGATATATAAAACAGACAATAAAACGCCATATACAGAAATGCATTCTGTATGATGAGCTTGTAAAATTTGCTCGTTTTCATGGGCTCGCCGCATGACAGGAGTCTGTCTGACGGAGAGTCTTCCTGAAAAAACTCTTTCATCTCCGGATCCCTCTCTCCCCAAACCTTATCCGTTTTATCCGTTTAGCAAAAACTTAATATTCAATTCTTTGTAAGCCAAACAACAAACA
>CASERY010000139.1 GCA_949290385.1 uncultured bacterium
CGTTTTTGAATCAGACTGGCAATTATCTGACTTCAAAAAGACCTTTACAATGCCGGGCATTGAAATACTTCCGGAAAAATGAAAAGAATCCTGCAGATCATGCGCAACAGGAGGACGCTTTGAAAAACGAAGTTGCTGAAAAGTAAAACTTCTGGGATACAAGAAAAATATGGATGAACAGAAGAATCTTCCTCCTATTGCCGAAGATTCTTCATAATATATTTGGGCTCTATGGAGCCTGTGCCCTAACAACTGGACAGACTGTCAAACAAAATAAGAACAAAGGCGATATTCTTATGAAAAAGAATCTGAAAAAAATTCTTTTGATCGTTCTGGGATGCTGTCTTTTCATATCACTGTTCGTTTTTGTATTTTATGACAAACTGAATGTCAAATTCATGATGTTCAATCTGTACAGAAAAATTGATTCCATGCAGCAAAAAGAAATGGTGGTTTATTACACGCTTCCCTTTTCCGGATATATAAGAATTATACCGCCTGAAAGTGCAGTTCGAAATTACTTCTGGAACAATACCGTTGAAATAGAAGTTTACAATGGCAGCAATATTATCTACGCAAAGCCATTAAAGGTGAAAATTCTTCTAGATATCCACGAAAAGAACTTTTATTTCAACAAGGGTGATGCTGTAGGATTTCATATTATGCGAGACGAACAGGAACCCGGGGAATCCAGTGTTTTCCTAAACGATATCGTTATTCGTAAAAAATCCGAACAGTAATCTTTCCATATAAAATTTGAACCAAACGGATAAAAAACACAGAAAACGGCAAGGAGGCTGGATATGTATATTCTGACGGGATAGCTTCTTTTTCTGATTTATTTTATATTTACCCTGATTATTCTCTTACTGATTTGTGCCATTTCATCCAAATTTTTTACTCTCTGGCAAAAAACGAACATTGTCTTTGCAACGGCTTCTATATAGTCCCTCCTTATAATTGCATGGGATCTTGTTGATGTGAAAACCCCTGGAGGCATAACGTCCTGGATTAATTCCGGGATATCCGGACTGCCCTTGCTTATCGCCATAGGCGGATTATGGAAACAACTCAATAAGCTCAGCGGAGGCATCTGTACACTTCTCCTTTTTTCCTTGTCCACCATCAATATTTTTTGTCTATGCTTTTCCACAAGCGCACTCTTTAGATTCATGGCTCGTCTGCGAAAGGAAAAAGAACAGAATTTTTTATCGGGAAATACGTCAAAATTAACTTGAAAGAAAGTCTGATGCCGGAAGTTCAGTGTTTTCATTGCGGCAGAGCCCCTAGCAGAGAGCTTCCATAAAAAATACCATCCCATCCTATAGCTTAGACTACTCGTCTGCATGGGTAAATCCTAAGATGGTAGACTGAAATGTGGATGCAGCAAGAAATCTGTCTTCTACAGGACTGATCGTAAAATTTAGGTAAAACTCCATGATCAATAGATTATTTATCAGTCTTGTCTTGGACAATAAGGATAAAAACCACTGTTACACGGTCCCAATAAGACACTCATAACAGTGGTAATTTGAATACGGAAAGTAGTGTCATAACCTGGATTACCGTCCCAATAAAGCAGCACATGGCAGTCATGAATATGCAGAAGATTGATAAGTAAAATTGAGTTCATTATTCTTGACAGAAAGGATTATGATATGCAAAAGATGAAAAAATCTTTTAGGAAATAGAATCATTATACATCGATTTATTTTTTCCCTTTTCTGTACGGAATAGCATCTTTTATGTTTCCCCATCATGATGGAAATGATTCACAGGGGCCTTGTTCCTGGTTTTTGTCTATCTCAGCCTTCGCCATCTGTTTAACTCCTTTTTTCGCATATATATGGAGATTGAAAGAAAAAGGACAAATACCAAACATGCTTGTATTCTACATACTAGGGCAATGTGTATCATTTGTATTTTTTCAGAAAGTTTTTTTTAAAAAAGGAGATTTTTATCCTGTATTCTTTGTCTTTTAGTGTTATTATTTATTTTTATTGAGATTTTTATTTTTGGCATTTCGTTTAGGAGCTCTGCGAAAATAGAAATCTACCCAAGACTATAGGCGTCATTGGTTTGTCGATACACAAATTACCCGTATTTTTCATAAGCATCCTTTAATAAGAATAATAATGTAGATCTATTCTTCTTTAAATCGTATGATATTTTCTTTTAAGAAAAATTAAGTCCCCCCAAAAATTATTTTTACTTGAAACTCGAAAATATGAATGGTATTGATAACAAGGAACCGGGTTGTTTTTTACTGAATTTCAGGAAAATGGGAGGCTCTCAGGTTATGAACACAGGGAATGCACAGCTTGTCAGGGAATCCAGAAATGATGCCGGATGTTCGAACATACCTCCGGGTAAACAGTCTTATATTCCAATCCTCTGCCAACAGAAAAAATCCTTTCAGTACCTCCCAAAATCAAACGGTACTTATAGGAACAGTTTCTATGAGTCTTGCCATAAGTATTATTGGCTGCATTATGCCTGATATAATTTATGCTCTGGTGTCTTGGGATGGCTGAATGAAAGCTGGTATTATTGGCTGCATTATGCCTGATATAATAACGGTTCAACAAAATAGGGAGACAGTCAGATGGGTAAGAAATCCAACGAAAAAGTAAGCATATTTATAAGAGATAAAATCGTTCTGAATAACTGGCTTGTTTTTGCTTTTGTTCTTCTCTACGGTTATATAGGATATCTGATTTCCCAAGCCCCTGAACTTATAGGTATATACAGTAGCATGCTTTTATTTTCTACTTTTCCGATAATAGGGGTATATTTCCCAATGGTTGAAAAACTCTTATTATCATCCACTGCAAATATTTTTCATGAAAAAATACAGATTTATCGTTTTATTTATGAAGTAGCGTTCTTAACAGGTATACTTACCGCAATTATTCTGGGTAGTGTTACGGCTCGTCTAAAGGAACTCTATCCAGAAAGCACGTTTATAAGTTTTTTACTTTGTTTGGTCGTGTACCTAATTGCCTGTGTCTTTGGGGCTACAATTAATTTTGTTTTCAAAATGCTTCGCTTTTACATAGAAAAAACTGCAAACAAACCTTTGGAGTAAATGCATACTTTGACATATCATTCCTTAAATGAGGTGAGGTCCTGAACATGAAATTCAAAGACAGTTTTTTCTTTACTATAATGGTCAACGCCAGTATTCGTACAGGCAATTTTTTGTTAGAAAGTCCATTTTCTCTAAAGGTACAGAACAGGATTTTTTCAGACAAGATTCATTTTGAAAACCAATTATAATAAAAATCAGGAGGTTTGCCATGTATACGATGATGCTTTTTGTGCCCGCTTTATTTCTACTGTTCTTGATTTTTGTGTTAGCTGCTTTGTGCCCAAAGTTTCGCATGGGGTGGCTGAAAATGAAAACCGTAATTTTAACCGACATCATTTTGTGCGCTTTGATACTCATCCCCTAGTACATTGGGTATGAAAGGGAACTAGATGTCGGATTACGTATCTTTGGACTGCCCCTGACGATTTTTCTAAATCATATTGGAGAAATCACTGCGGACTATGGAAAAACTGCATAGATTGTCATCACTTCAACATTATTTATAATCAATATGTCCTGTATTTTGTTCGGTTCAAGTTTCCTGCTTAGATTCATAATGAAGCCTGTTAGAAACAATGCTTTTGTACCGGGAGAAGATACCCATGTCTGTATCGAAAACAATGGCAGTGTCGCCGGCAGCAATGAGGAGCAGAAGGGAAATATAAAAGTTCTTGCACATAAAGAAAAATGGATCTTTTCAATTATCATTGCCATTTGTCTGGGGTATATGCTTTTGATAAGTGGAATATTCATCCGTGAAGTCAATGAAATGAAAAAAGAGATTGCAAAAGAAAGCAACTCTGAAATTCAAGACGTTTCTTTTGACAGTTTAATGGTTCATTTCAGGTACTTAGATGCGCGAGGAATCATCGTTGTCTATAAAATAGAAAATAATTCCTATCATTCATGGGCTTACTGGATGCCCTTTGGAATACATCCTCTTGAGCTATGGAAATAAACTATACGGATCCGCCATAATTGATGTCATCAGCTCCATAAAATATAACGCCGGATTTCTGAATGTGGATGTGATGGAGTTGAAGCTATTTCTCCAATTATGGCCTGTTCTTTAATTCCTCCAGCAGTGGAATGTCTATCTTATCTAAGAATTGCCCTTGCCCCCCTTTTTAGATCATAGCAAAGAAATCACTGCAGAATATGGAAAAAGGACATGGATTTCCATGGTTTTCATACCATTTGCAATGAATAATATATATTCTGTCTCTTTTTCTGTTCACTGGGGACTCTTTAAATACATAATGATAATGAGGCTCTAAAGACAAGAACTGCAAATAGAATTCTTGAACGCCTGACTTATAGAAAAACGTCGCCAGCATTTATACGATCAAAAATTCTGATAGATGCTTCTGCTTTATGTATCCACAAGCTCCGTGATATGGAAATAACCAGCCATTTCCAATATATTTTAAAATTTTTTTTAATATAATAACTATTTTAACTTGATATCCAAAAATATCAATGATATTTATATCAGAGGGGGGGAGGTAAAGAGCTATATCCCATTCAATGCAGGAGGGGGAGGAAAAGGAATATGCCAGACTGAATGCTGTAAACACTGATTGCTGCCGTATCCGTCTCTATCCATGAAAATGACAACAGGCAAGTAGAAGTCATATCGGTTTTCTAGAAATATGCAAAAGGCATTGCTAAAAAAAAGACTTGGGAAAGGAGATTTGGCATATTCAGGAAATACATAATCTAAAGTGATATTCTAAAAGAAATCGGAAACGTAAGAGATCTCTTCTTAGATTTTGAAGTTACTGTTAAAAACAAAATATAAATTTTGCAAAACTGGAGGGGAATATGAAATCTTTTACATGCAATGGACAGAATCTTTTTTCAACCATAGGCACAATCTGTCTGATCTGTCTGCTCCTGGCGGGGGGGAATATCTGTATACGCAATCAATCATAAGAAACAAGACGTTGCAGAACAAAGCAGCGCTCAAACTGAAAACATCTCTTTGGACACTGTTATAATCTATTTTGGCAATTTGGACAAGAACAGCATTATTGTTGTCTATAAAATAGAAAACAGCACTAATTAGTCATGGGCCTATTGGGTCCCCTTTGATGATCGTCCTATTGAATTATAGAAATAATCCTATTTTCGGACAATTATAAAATAAACTGCAGAATTCGGAAAATTCTGATTCAAAACAGTAGACAAGGGAATCTTGTTTCTTAATCTGGAAAAAACAAATCTGAAAAATCCTATTTTCATAAAGGAACAATCTTCCTTTTTTTTACATTATATTTCCCAGTGGGATGTACGGTAAAAAACGACAAGATGCCTCTATTTCTTTTTTACACAGATTTATATAAAGGCCTTCTGAACAAAAAAATCCTGAACAGAAAAATGCATTCTATGAATGTTTTTCCACAGGATGCGCGCACAACAGTGTGCACAACCCTAATCTGTGCATATTGCGCTATCAGAGAGACCTTGCAGAATGTTCACACAACAGTGCGCATAGTTCCACGCAGCCCTTATTCTATATTCTTTATCATTCTTCCATATGGAAACAGGGTTCATCATCCGGCACAAGAATGCTGCTTAAAATTATTCCCAGTCAGAATTTCCATTAAAAAACGTTTTTTCTCCCGGAGAAAATCAGGAAAAAGAGTCTTTCTTCCCTGCCGCCCCCTTGAAAAAAATCCAGACTGGGCATAGAGTTCTGGACAAATGATTTGAAATATCTCAAAAAAATGATCTTCAGTCAAATCATCCTGGCAAAACCGTTTTTCAAAAGAGGATATAAGGAAAAAGACTTTTCCCTTTCAAGATTTCCCGGAAAGAAGAAAGTGATTCAATCATGACAAAACCCTCAGTACATCCAGTGACACCCGTCCCCCTGAACCATGCAGCGGACTTTGAAATCATCGACGCCCACATACATCCTTTTCTGAATGAAGCATCCTGTCTGACACTTTACGATACACCACGGACTCCAGAGGATCTGGTTTATTTGATGAAAAAACAACAGGTATCACGCTGTTGCGGTTCCGTCATTCATCCCGTAAATATTACAGATTTCAAGGAAATTCATGAACTCAACCAGGAGGCGCTGGCTTTTCGTGATCGTTTCCCGGATTTCTATCTTCCTGGATGCATTGTCCATGCCGCATTCCCTGAGGAATCCTGCCGTGAACTCGAAGATATGTACAGGAATCACGGTGTACGCTGGCTCGGAGAACTCGTCTGTTACGCAACAGGAGTAAAAGACTATTTCTGCCAAGGAATGCTTCCCATTTTTGAGCTTGCACAGGATCTGCAGATGCCTGTAAATATTCATCAGGCAGATATTGCCGATATTGAAAAAATTGCTGAAAATTTTCCAAAACTTCCAGTCGTCATGGCACATCCGGATGAACGGCCAACTTATATGGCCCGCCTTGCATAGATGGAAAAATATCCGAACCTCTATCAGGACCTGTCCGGAACAGGACTCTTCCGCTGGGGTATGCTTCAATATGGAATCAGGCGGACAGGGGCAGACCGTTTTCTTTTCGGATCCGATTTTCCGATCTGCAATATCGGCATGAACATTGGAGCAATTCTTTCTGAAGGGATTTGTGATGAGGATCTTCAGAAAATCTTTTCTGGAAATTTCAGACGTCTTATCAACCTTTGCTGACCTTTGAAGAACAAAAATATGACTCAGTTAATATTTCATACCTTCTCAAATTAACGAAAGGCTTTCAGTTTTATGAAAATTGAAGACATCGACAAAAATTTTAAACAGGCTCAGATTGGTGACATAAAATTTCATTTTTTTGATGTCACGCAGCCTCCATTCTCTCTGGAAGGATTCCCCTGGCGCAAAAAAAAGGACAAGGGTTTTTACCGTCTGCCTAAAAATCTGACCAAGGAACAAGTCAATGAAGGCGCACTTTTTCTCGGGAATCAGACTGCCGGCGGAGCTGTTCGTTTCCGTTCCGATTCTAAGATTATCGCCGTTCGTGCAAAGCTTGCCTATTCCAGCGACATGAATCACATGCCCCGTGCAGGAAGCGCCGGTTTCGACCTTTACAGAGGCACCGGGAAACACGCCATTCACTGCGGAACCGCTCAGCCCAGCAGAGACCAGATCGATCTGGAAACCATTCTCTTTGAAAATGACGGCGGAGAAACCTTTGACTGGATTCTCAATATGCCTCTCTACGGAGGTGCTGAATCTGTGGAAATCGGGATTCTTCCCGATGCGAAACTGGAAAAACCAACGCCTCACAAGGTAAAAAAACCTGTTCTTTTTTATGGGTCCTCCATCACGCAGGGCGGCTGCGCCTCCAGACCGGGAAATGCCTATACCTCCATGCTCTGCAGAGCAGTGGATGCACCTCAGATCAATCTCGGATTTTCCGGATGCGGACGCGGTGAAGAAGCCATGGCCAGGACTATCGCTGAGCTGGATCTGGCAGCATTTGTCATGGATTATGATCACAATGCTCCGACTTAGGAACATCTGAAAGAAACCCATGAGAAATTTTTCAAAATTATCCGTGAAGCCCATCCGGATCTTCCTGTCATCATGCTTTCCAAATGCGATGTCTGGCTGGATGTAAAAAATGAAGCAGCCAAACAGAGCATTCTCCGCAGAGATATCATTTACCAAACCTACCGCCATGCGGTCGAATCCGGAGACAAGCATGTCTACTTTATCGACGGGGCAACGCTCTTCGGCAGAAAGAACCGTCATGATTGTACCGTCGACAGATGCCATCCTAATGACCTGGGCTTCTACCGCATGTACAAGCATGTTCTTCCCGTGCTGAAAAAAGCTTTGCAGGATGCAGAAGACTGAACCTGAAGCGAGGCAAAGAATACAGTCCGGAACCTTTCTTTCTCCAGAAGAAAAACCTTTTCCCTGCAAGACTGAAGCTCTCTTCACACAGGAATTCAGGGAAAATCCGGACTGTCTATCTTTCTTCCGGCTCATCAGATATCATCCATAAATCCAAGAGTCTGCAGGATCTCAGAAGCAACATGAATGCAGACCGGTACAATTTCTGTTATTTCCCACAATTCTGCCTTGCACTTCTGCATTTGACAGCATTGTCTTCTCTCTGCAACGCTCCTTTTTTCATTCTCGGTCATTCTTCTTTTTATCGTTTTACACTTTGCAATCAGACAAGGATATTCAATCATATGGCCTACCCAATTTACGGTCGCAGAAAAATCACCAGTCTCTCCGGCATATGGGATTTCACGTTCCTTCCAGGAGAGACAGCACCCGCTGTACGCAATTTGCCCTTTCAGCCGTTTGCATTCCATGAACCGGCCACTGTTCCCGGCTGTTTCGATGCTGGAGTCCCTTATGCGGGCAAGCGGGGAATCGGCATTTACAGAACATTTGTGGAAACGAAAACAGCTGGAATGCTTCTGCTGCAGCTTCCAGGAATTTTTCTTTCAGCAAAAATCTTTTTCGACGGGAAAGAAGTCGGGTTCTATGACCTTCCCTACTCCGGCATGGAGTTTCAGATTCAGGCAGGATTCGCAGGACGCCATGAACTGATTCTTGCTGTAGACAACCGTGCCGATTTCCAAAACTCTCCACTCTTTTCCAATTATTATGATTTCTATCCTTTCGGAGGCATTCTGCGGCCCCCGCAGATCTGCGAGCTTCCGGAAACGTATCTGGACCGTTGTCGTGTAACGACCCTGTCCCTGAATCCCCCCCGGATCCGTCTTGAAATCCAGACCGGAGGAAAGCAGATTGCGACATTCCACGGGACAATTCAAATCGATCAGGAAAAACCTTTTTCTGCTGACCTCACAGGTACCGACGGACATTTCTCCATGGAGCTGGAACTGCCCCATGCAAAATGCTGGTCTCCAGAAGATCCCTGTCTGCATACCCTTTGTATTGACACTGGAAAAGACAGGCTGACTGAACGTTTCGGCATCCGGATTGTCCGTGCAGAAAAAGCCAGAATCCTTGTCAACGGAAAGTCTTATCCCCTGCTCGGCTACAACCGCCATGAATCTCATCCTGAGTTCGGCTCGGCCATTCCGCCCCAGATCATGCTGGAAGATCTCCAGATTCTCAAACAGATGAACTGCAATTTCATCCGCGGCAGCCACTATCCTCAAAGTCAGGAGTTCCTGGACCTCTGCGATGCCATGGGCTTTCTGGTTTGGGAGGAGGCCCTGGGATGGGGCGACGGTGAAGATCATCTCACAGATCCGGTCTTTCAGCAGAAACAACTGGAACAAACAGAGCGCATGGTTAAAAACAGCATGAACCATCCGTCTGTGATTCTCTTTGGCTTCCTGAACGAAAACCGTTCGGATCTCCCCTGCTGCCGCGAACTGATCGGCAAACTTTCCGCCCGCATTCATGAGCTTGACTCAACAAGGCTTGTCACTTACGCCACCTGCAACATTGATGTGGATAAAGCCTTGGAATTTGCAGATGTCATTTCCACCAATCTATATCCCGGCTGGTACGGCTGTTCCTTCGATGACCTGGATCCGCTGGCAAAAATTCATCCAAGACTTGATGAAGTTCAGAAAATCCTTCTTCAAGCAGAAAATGCAGATAAGCCCTGGATCATTAGTGAGATCGGAGCCGCAGCCCTTGCCGGATGTCATGACCGGCTCAAAGGGCCTTGGTCCGAGGATTTTCAGGCGGATTATCTCGAATCCGTCTGCCACTATCTTGAAATGAATCCAAGGGTTACCGGCCTTGCCATCTGGCAGTTCATGGATTGCAGGAGCTATAAATGCAGTCCGAGCCTCAATCGTGCACGCGGATTCAACAACAAAGGTTCTCTGGATGAGTACCGCAGACCGAAAATGGCTTGTGAACGCGTTCGTAATGCCTATCAGCGTATTCAAGAAAAACGTTCCGGACAATAAATAATACATTCCTCTTTAAAATCAATTTTTTTGATTCCCTTTGAAAGCTGGCTTACGGGAGAGACCTCCTTTCAAAGGGAACATACATTATTTTATTCAGCCTGTTGTTCCGTTGTCCTCTTTTTTGCGCTTTCAGGAATTCAATCACGTTCAGGAAAACCAGTAGGGGAAAAACTTTCCCCTCTCTTTTACGCTTTCGGATAACCATTTTCCAATTCCGGATTTTCAAGCAATTCGGATAAAGAATTATAACAGGAGATTTTTTCCTATTCAACTTCTCCAGTTATTTGCTTTAAACCGTTCTCCCTCTGCCCTCGAACAATTAAGTTATTCTCCTGGTATCACACCGATATTTTTTTCTTTTGCTTCCAATAAGAGCAAGTTTTTTCATCGAAAGCGGATCTTTCGACTTATGAAGGAAAACCCTTTGCTTGTAATAGAGACAGGTCTTTTAAAAACGCCTTGATAAGCGGAAGACATAGCCCCCCGAAGAGAAATTATTCTCAATCGGTATTGGAGCATCAATAGGATGAAAGGGATGATTCCTGCTACGGATGAAATATCCGTATTTTGTAATTGCCCGGGAAAGAAAAAATTGTTATCTCTCCCCATGACTCTAACAGTAAGTTGCCGGATAGGATTCTAATGCACTTCTTTTTTTAAGAGGGCATTGCAACAGACTGCAGCATATTTCTGAGAAATACAATAAAATCCCCTCCTTATAAAAACACGAAAACCCGGAAATCACAAAAAGTGGATTCTATTTTAACTGAAAATGCCCTTTAAAAGTACATTTCTTTCGAATGTACAGGAAGTACAAAAAATAGGAACACCCATCTACAAAAAAATAAATGACAGGGGAATAAAAAATACACATCATACCAGGATTCTGGCATGCTTATTTTTTCTCTGTTTTCCCCGGAGCAGTGTTTTTGCCTGGATCTCTTTCACGGGCTCCCGCAGGATTTCCGTTTCCCGGGTTATTCCTGGACGATCCTCCACATGAACTGCTGCCTTTGCCGTTATTCCGTCCGGAAGAGTCTGTTTTTGAATCGCGAGAAACAACATTCTTCCCTCCGCTCCCCGGCGTTCTGGATTTATCTGGATAAATCACGCGGACATCTTCACGGTTGCAGACAACGCTCCGATCACTGTCTTCCAGCTGCACAACTACTTTCTGAGCCAGAAGATTGCGGTCCATAACCCGGCCGCGGCCCTCCGGACATTCACAAAAGTCTCCACGCCGCGGCATATTCTTCTCCAGCTCCAGGTACCCCTCGTGTTCATATTTCAGACAGCATTTCAAGCGTCCGCAAATTCCGGAAATAGTACTCGGAGTCAGAGAAAGATCCTGCTCCTTGGCCATTTTTACATTAATTGATGCAAAGTCATGAAGGAACTGGCAGCAGCAAAGGGGTCTCCCGCAGACAGAAATTCCGCCTACAATAGCAGTTTCATCCCGAACTCCTATCTGCCGAAGCTCAATGCGGGTATTGAATTCAGAGGAAAGCTGTTTCACCAGTTCCCGGAAATCCACCCGGCCGTCTGCACTGAACTGAATGGTGATCATCTTGCCATCCTGGGAATTGTGTGCATTGATCAGCTTCATGGGAAGGCCCAGACGTTCTACATATTCCCCGGTTGTACGGAGAATGGATTTGCATCGGGCGTGATTTTCCGCAGCTTTACCTTCATCGGTATCTGTAGCCTTGCGCAGAATGCGGGGAAGATCGGCATTTTTAATGCTGGATCCGTCTGAAGCGCTTTCAGAAACGGCAGCCTCAGGACTGTCTTCTCCGGATGTCTTTGAAGGAATAATCCGGGTAATGCGTCCGAAATCCTGGTAAAAGTCCTTGCGGAAAATGCAGTTGTCCCCGGGCTTCAAACACAGGGAGTCATCACCGTTCGCCGTTAGACGGGCCCCATTGTCCAGCTGAATTTCATAGATTTGTTCCATATCTGTGCGCAATACTCCATTTCAAGCAGGTAATTTTCCATTTTTTGCTGTCTAATAATACAGCGTCAAAGCGTGCAATTCAACTTTGTTCTCTGAAAAGCATCGTCTTTTTCCTAACCCATGTTGGATTTTTTTATTTTTACAGTATTGTAATCCAGCATGAAATGCTTTGTAAAGAATAATGAAAATAAATTTTCAATGGTTTTCTTTTCATGATAGAACGGAAATATACACAGATTGCTTTCTCTGACGGATCTTCTGTCAGAATGAGTTTTCTGGATAATATGCGCCCAGGAGTCCCAGTCCTTTTTTTCATCCACGGTCTTGGGACTTTTGCAGAAACGTGGGAACCTCTCACGGCCTATCTGGAATCCAGTTTCCGGTGCATTCTGCCGGAATTGCCGGGGTTCGGGTTCTCCTGCATACCGGAGAACGGAAGGCCACAGGCAAATCTTGATCAGGCCGCCGTTCTGAGAAAACTTATTGAGCAATTGGATCTCCACCGGATAACTCTTGTCACTCATTCCATGGGAATCTCCTATATTCTGCCGCAGCTCATTGAAAGTCAGAGACTCCGGAAGAGAATCAGCCGCATGGTTCTGATCTCGCCCTGTGGAGTCTTCCGTGAATTGCCGCGTTTTGTCCGAGAGCTGTCCTATTTTTCAGAAAAAGGCCGAATTCTTCGGTTCGCAAACGACGAAGCCATGGCCAGACTGATTCTGCGGTGGGCCTCCTGCCGAAAAGATGCCATTCGTCCGGAAGTGATTCTTTCATATGCGGAATGCCTGGGCCAGCCGAATGCAAAGGAATCTCTAATCGCAAACGCAAAGCAGGTAAGATTGCCACGCATTACAAAATATCGTATGCAGCTGGCCTCTTTGAACCTGCCATGTCTGATTCTCACCGGGAACCGGGATACCCTCACAGATCCCGATGACGCCAAGGACTTTCAGATTTTTCTCAATGCAGACTTTCATCCACTGGAAAACTGCGGACATATTCCTTTTCTGGAAGTCCCTGAAAAAATCGCTGAGGAAATTGCACTCTTCATGCATGCAAACATCAGTCTCCCGGAAGAACCTCCCCCTCTAACCGGATTCGGATCCCCCAGAGTCATGCAGGCCATGGCTCAAAGAAAACAGGAACAAGGCAAACGGCCGTTCTCAATTGGCAAAACGCCAGGCAAACCGCATTTCCACATGGCCAGTCTTTTTGACCGCTGGACAGCACAAACCCTGATTCTTCTCATCATTATAAAATTTCTTCAGCTATTGAAAAAAATGGGGGTTCGAGCCGGAGAAAACGGCTGGAGAAAAGTTACCGGCATTTTTCTGAAAGATGAGTATTCAAAATTCACCCTGGGTGTATTCCGTCTGAAAATTCCAGGATTGAACAAGCAGAAAATTCGATCCGGAATCCTAACGGATTTCAGCAGGGAAAAGTGGACCGCCGAAAAACTTCGGCTTTTTCTGAAAAGACGGCAGGAAATCCACTGGTCTGTCATGCCCGGACTCTTTCACATGAAACGCCAGATTAACCCTTTCACCGATCTGCTGATTCTTCATTTTGCAGAAGACGGTCTTCTGCAGGATATGACCCCGCTGTTCGATCAGGAGCAGGAGCTCTTTCAGGGACTTCCCCCCCGGGATGCCGGATTCATCATGCAGGAATTCATCCGGAACTACAATCGTCTGCGGGGACTTCCGGACTCCATCCGGGCAAAGCGCATGGTGCAAAGCATGCGCAGAAGTCTTCTGAAAAGAAAAATTCTGCATTTCAGCGTCCGGTCCCAGATGAAACTGTTTGTCCGACGTCTGCTGTGTGCAAATTCAATTCGTTTTGAAATGCTTCCTGATCCTGAGAACGCTGCCTTTCTGCGACGGCGTCTGGCAACGCCTGACATTCTCACATTCCGCCATCCGGGAACAGGTCTGTTGAATATCATCTGCCGTGTTACTCCGGAGTGGGATGAGGCTGATTTCTGGTTTCAATTCCACCACGTGCCGGTGGACGGTCTCCCCATGCAGGAAATGATTGACGCCCTGAAAGCACAATGGACACAGACAGGACCTCTCAAATTTCCTGCACTCAGTTCCCCGGATGCAAAACCGGAAATCGTCTACAGCGGCAGTCATCTCTTCCGGGCAAGGATTTATCTCAATTTCGACCCGTTGATGAAACTGAGAAAATATCTCAACAAAAACTATCTCCACCGCATGGGCGGACCTGCTACGGTTGCAAGTCTTCTTATCTGGGGGCTTGGACAGTCCACACAGTTTCATAGCAGCAAGTTCCTCTTTCCAGTCGATATGGGCTGCAATCCCCAGAGAAACAACGACCGGGAACTGGGGCTGGTCTTCATCCGTCCACAACGTTTCAATATCCCGGGAAACCCCTTCCAGGGATTTCTTGCATTCCAGGCAGAATTCAACGCCCGGCTCTCCAGAACACAGCTGAGACTCAGTGAAAGTTATGAAATTCTGGAGCTCTGTGCTGTCATGCATCCGCTTCTTTACAATCTCACAAAATTTCTGTTTCCAAAAGCTCTCCATGACATTGTGGGGACCTCCGGCATTTCCGTTCTAAAAAACGCCGAAATGTTCGTAACACCCCTGACAGAACTCCAGCCAAACGGATTCATCGCCGCCGGACGTCTGAATGTTCCCTGCGAGGATGGCCGTACAGCCGGTGCAGTAACCATCTGCGGAAGTCGCCGGCAGGTGCGCATGTACATGGAAGCTCTTCGATGGATTTCAGAAAAACCGGAGGAATCCCTTGGACTGAATCCTGACTATCTCACGGAACAAACTGAACTACAGAAAAACGAAAACGATAAAAGCTGCAGCTGTTCTCAAAAGGAGAAAAATTCACTATGAAAGATTTTTATTCTCTGAAATCTTTGAAAGATCTTTTTGATTCTTTCCGGAGCCGCATTGCCCGTCTTCGGCACGTATACAGCCACACCATTCGGATCAAACGCCAGGATTTTTCCGAATCGCTCAGAAGATTCCCCATGCTTCGTTTTCTGGGGATGCCGGTCCTTCCTGCACTTTCAGCAGTCATTTCCGTTTGTCTTTATGGCTGTTCCAGTCCCGTAGGCTCCTACCAGTCCCATGACATCAAATCCGGAAGCCTTCAGATGGATCGCCTTTCCGTACAGGCAGCACAGTACCATGGCCCCCTCCGCAATCCGGTCATCGTCATCCACGGCTTTCTCGGATCCAGACTCCTCGAAAAGGAAAGTGGCATGGAAATCTGGGGAACCTTTTCCAACCGCCTTCCCTCCTCCTACGTTCTTGCCCGTCTGGCGCATCCTATGAAATACGGGATCCCCCTGAAAAATATTTCAGACGGTACACAGGCTTTCTCTCTCATGGATATTGTGCGAATCCGCGTCATGGGATTCCCCTTTTCCATGCACGGATATAAAAATCTGGTGGATATGCTCGAAAACTATGGATATCTGCCTGAAAAATCCGAATATCAGGAATCCGATCCGCCTCCGTCGCTCTTCATTTTCTTCTATGACTGGCGAAGAGATGCAGTGGAAAATGCCGCAAGACTCAGCAGATTTATCGAAGAAAAGCACCAGTTTCTGTGCCGGAAATACCAGACCTATTACGGTCTTGAAAATCCCTCTGTCCATTTTGATATCATGGCCCATTCCATGGGTGGAATCATTGCACGGTACTACATCCGCTACGGCAGCGCAGATCTGCCTGAAAATCCCGAGGAACTTCCGCCCATTACCTGGGCCGGTTCAAAATATGTGGACAAACTCTTTCTCGTAGGGACTCCCAATGCCGGATATCTCGATACCCTCAAAGAACTGACTCAGGGCCTTCATCTGGCCCCTGGCGCACCTGTGTATCCGCCAGAAATTCTGGCAACATTTCCATCCATCTATCAGATGCTGCCCTATCCTCACCTGCAGAGTGTAAGCATATCCCATCCGGATTATACACAGACAGTCTATCCGGATTTATACGACCCTGATGTCTGGATCCGGTACCGCTGGGGGCTCGCTTCCGAAAACAGCGATGAAATTCTGAAAATACTGCTGCCGGACATTCATTCTGCCGAAGAACGCCGCGCTGTAGCCATTGATCATTTGAAAAAGTGTCTGCAACGAGCCCGCCAGCTCAGCAGAGCCCTTTCTCAACCGGATTCACAGAATCCGCTGGAAAAAGCTCCTGTTTTCCAGGGAATCTTTGTAGGCGATTCCATCCAGACGGCAAGGACAGCTGTCATCGACCCGGAAACAGGCAGGCTCTCCATTTCCAGTTATGACTCCGGAGACGGAAAAATCCCGGCTGTCAGCGCACGTTTCGACACACGTCCCTATGCAGATGAATCAGATACGGAAAACTGGCAGCCTTATATGGAATCTCCGATTCACTGGGATTGCGTTATTCATATCCGCGGAGCCCATATGGGTATCACACAGGCCGAAGACTTTGTTCGGAATGCCCGTTTTTACCTTCTCCAGTACCCGACAGACAGACAGCTCCAGAGAATTCAGGCGTTTAAGCGGAAAGTCTCCATGCCTCAGGTGCCATCCCTTTAAAATCACTGAATCTTTTTGGCGTTTTTTCCTTGCGCAAAATTCAATTCCGGATATAGTATTAAGAAATCCGCTGTATTCCTGATGGATGTTCTGTTCATGTACGGAAGACGATTTTTCCGACTTGGGCCTGGCTGTATAAAACAAAAATCTCACAGAAACGATGAGAATCCCACAAGGAAAAACTTCATCTTTCTTTTAGAAAGTTTGCGGCGAAGAAAAAGTCCGCCTGACCTGATTTTCGGATCCGATGTTCGATCCGATTTTATCTGAAGGAAAAATCTTGAAACTGGTCCGGAACTTTCAATCAGTTCAGCGTGGAAGAAATTTCAGATAACTTTTCCGATCCAACCAGGAGGTAAATATATGTCTTTTGAATCTGGAACCACGGCTTTGCTCATCTGCCCTCTGGCCTCAAAACTGCCTGATGACTTTCTCGAGCGCTTCGCCCATTATTCAGCAGGAAAACTCGATGACGTCAAGGAAGATCCCGTCGTCGGCTGGGTCAGCGGACGGCATCTGCTTGAAAATGAAATTAATGACAATACATCCATCTGCGGTGGCCATCTCTATATCAATCTCCGCAAGGCAGAGCGGAAAATTCCGTCCCAGCTTTTAAACGCCATCTGCAAACGGGAAGAACTCGCCTACATGCAGGCAAATGATACCATCAGTGTTCCGAGAAAGGAACGCCAGCGCATCAAGGAAGATGCCATAGAACGCAATCTCATGAAAATGCCGCCCACCATATCCGCAACCCCCATTGTCGTAGACCGGGCAAACAATGTGCTCTATTTCGGAGCCGGGTCCTTGAAAGCATTCGATCTCTTTCTGGCAGAATTTATGCGGGCGGTGGAAGTAGAAGCCGTACCCATCTCTCCGAACGAATTGATGCTCAAGCATTTCAATACAACGGAAGCCGACCTTCCGACCCTTTCCTTCTGCGGAGACAGCGGCACCGATGACGAACCTTCCCCGGGACGAGATTTTCTGACCTGGCTTTGGTTCTATTGTGAATGCAATCTTGGCATTTACAAGCATCCGCAATTCGGCGAGTTTACACTGGCTCTTGAAGGCCCGCTCACCTTTGCATTTTCCAACGCAAAAGCCAAAGATCCGGAACTCTGCGGAGCCGGTGAAAGCGTTGTCAAAAAAGGCAATCCCATGACATCCGCCGAGGCAAAGGCAGCCCTGAGCGTAGGAAAAAAGCTGAGAAAAGCAAAAATCATGCTGGCGCGCAGCGACGCCGAAAAATGGGTCTTCACCTTCGATGCAGACACTTTTGCTTTCAGCGGACTGACTCTCCCTGAAGGCGAGGAACAGGAATTGAACAGCCGTTTTGAAGAACGGGTCATGTTTCTGCATCTCCTCCATGAAGCCATGGAAGGATATTTCAAACTTTATGTGGAAGCCGTTACTGGAGACCGCCTTGCCGTCACGGAAAAAAATGTGCGTCAATGGTGCAAAGACAAAGAGTCCTTGTAATCCCGGAATGCCGGAAATGGAACATTCCTTCAGATGAATGAAAGCTGCCGCTTTTCCGACGGCGGCTTTTTTTCAAAGGAACAAGCAAGGCTTCTCTTCTGTCTAAAGGAAACAGTATATTGCAGTCATTTTACGATTTCAATGAAACGCAGTGAAAATCTCCGCCGGGCGGAGCGTCACTGCAAGACGGGGTGAAAATATGACATGGATGAATCCTTCTATTCTTTGGCATTTGCTGTGGGTGATACCTGTTTTTCTACTGATCTGGCAGCTTGGAAAGTCAAGACGCAGAAAATAGCTGATCCAGATTTTCAAGGATCCGGAAAATGTCCGAAAATATTCAGACGCATCCCAGCAGAAACGCACATTCCGTATGATCATGCTTCTTTTGTGCATCTGTTCTCTTTTTCTTGCAGCCGCAAGGCCCGCATGGGGAAGACGCATTCTGCCGCAGTCTGCCGCCGGAAGAGACATTATGGTGCTGTTTGACACCTCTAAAAGCATGCTTTCCGATGATGTCAAACCTTCCCGCATGGCCCATGCAAAATGGCTTGTTCGCGAGATTGTCAAACAAAATCCAGGCGACCGTTTCGGGCTGATTTCTTTTGCAGGTGAATCTATTTTAGCCTGTCCTCTTACGATTGATCAGACTGGCTTCCTTCAGATTCTGGATGGTCTGGATACCTCTTCCGTCGGGCTTGGAGGAACCAATATTGCCGGAGCGCTTGACAGTGCCCTGGAGACCTTCAAAAATGCAGAAGGCGCGCATAAGGCAATTCTACTTATTACAGATGGCGATGAACTCACTGGAAATGCCCGGAAAGCTATACAGACCCTAAATCAGCAAAAAATTCCATTGTTCATTGCCGGCATTGGAGATCCTGCCAATCCGGGGATCATCCGCATTCGGAATGCCTCCTCCGGACAAATGGAAACTTACAGAGACCGGAACGGCAATCCCGTATCCAGCCCCTTGAATGAAGATATGCTGCTTTCTCTGGCCCGGGAAAGTGGAGGAATTTATGTAAGATCCACCACCGTTCACCCGAACCTTGACGCTCTGGAAAAA
>CASERY010000140.1 GCA_949290385.1 uncultured bacterium
CTCAAAAGGATTTTTTAGAGATGCTTCTTTGGATCATTCTAATCTTTTTACGAACATCTGCTCCTGGCGTCCTGCCGGGCATCAGGGGCAATGGTCTTTAACTTATCATCATTTCGCACTTTGTCAAATACGTTTCCTGACTTTTTTCAGATTTTTTCGAGGTCTTTCTTCGGATCCTTCCTAAGATCCTATACAAAGACTCCTCCCAGCAAAAACCTAGTTCAAAAACACTCTAGACGTTCGTGCGTATATCTCAAAAAGCATACGTCAACCAAAGATGACGTGAAGCTTAAATTACACCTCTATCTCAATTTTGTCAAGCCGTAAAAAAAGAACTTTTGAAAAATCTCTCGCTATCAAATCTCCAGTAGTATGCTTATGTGAACACGGCAGTCACGCCATAACCCCCTGGAGCCCCAATATCTTCTCCAGCAAAGAAACAGCGGTTCGGCAATGCACCAGACTCCAGTTGCTTCCGAATTCGCTCCCGCAATGCACCAGTTCCGTCTCCATGCAAGATCAGAAGAGATGAATGCGGATGTCTTTTCAGAAAAATAC
This sequence comes from uncultured bacterium, assembly GCA_949290385.1. Taxonomy (GTDB): domain Bacteria; phylum Verrucomicrobiota; class Lentisphaeria; order Victivallales; family UBA1829; genus CASERY01. Next base: position 559 of record CASERY010000140.1, read on the forward strand.
GAACCTCTTCATCTGCTTCAAGCTTGCTCATTCCATGCAAATCAAGGATTCCATCATAATGGGTGCCATCGATTCCTGATCTTTTTTTTGTTTTCATTTTGTTTTCATAAGATTTGCCTCAAAAGGCGATTGTTCTAAAGTTTCCTTTTGCTTATTAATCATTCCAGGGAAATGAAACTCCTGCCAACAAAAGGAAACTGTCACATTTCACTGTCTCTGTTTATTCCGCCCCGGGAAACAGATTCAGTACGGCACAATCTTCCGGCCCCAGATGGATCTGAATTCCATGGTTATCCACAGGATAGACATTCCCCGTATATTCATCCACAACTTCGGAAGCATGATTCAGATAAAGGGTAACCACTCCTTCTGCCGGAATATCGGAACGGGTATTGAGAAGCGTAATATAACGTTCTCCAAAACGTTCCAAATGAATATATTTCTCTGAGGAAACCGCCTTCGTAATGGGTTTCCAGCCTTCTTCAGCAACTTTTTTGATGATCGGCATATATTTTTTAAACAGCGGACGGTCTCGTTCATATAAATCCGGCTGTTTGAAATAATGCTGGGTTGCAGCATCTGCACTGAAAAAGCTGGGGAACATGCCAAATACTCCACTGCGCTTCATATATTTCTCAACCATTTCATGTGTAAAATAATGAAAATCAGTGTTCATCAGGAAACAGTACGGTTTCGCGCCGCAACATGCTCTTCGATAACAAAACTCATCTAAAGACATTGGTGTCCATTTACCTCCCGGACACCAGTCAGTTTCCGTACCGGCAACATCCAGCAGAACAGGTAAAAACCACATCACGCATGGAGTTCCATTGGCCATGATATATTTCCCACGGGAATGAACAAAATGTCGAAGGGAATTTATGTATTCATAGATAATTGAACCTTTGAAGATGCCAGGCATCCAGCTGTGACGTTCAAACGTCAAGGGCAGTTCTGCGCCGGAAAAATGATCTCTCCTGTGAGAAATCTCTACCGTGACATATCCTTCCTAGGAATCAATATATTCTCCGGATATTTCTGTATCTGAAGAAGGTGTATAGTATTCTCTTTCTACGTCAGAATTCCATTTTATCTTAAAATCAGTAATATCCCCAGGAACACCCGGCATGGAATTGATACTCCAGACTGCACCCTTGCACCAGGGCCTGTCCAAAATGATAAAAACGTCCCGGTTGAAACGATCACGCATTGAAGAACTTTGAATTACAGCAGTGCTGCGGTGCTTGCCATGCTCCGAAAGTTTCCGGATATACGCATCCACTTCCGCCCGTGTCTCCGGAGCTCGCCCGTCAATATCGACATTGATCCAACGTGTCACGGGCTCTGTATAACGGAAAGTGTATATTCCGTGAGCACGGTCCCAGGCTGGTTCAGTGGTTCCTTCTTTGAACTTGAAGCCGAAATCTTCATGATTTTTTAAAGTACTGATATCCACAAAGGCCATCCAGTTTCCCTGATCGTGGACACGCACAGAATAAAAGTCCGGATACAAATGATAGTAGCAAGCCAAAGCACCGCGGAAACCTTCACGGGCATCAAAGTCAAACTGTACACATCGGAAACAGGCTTTAGATTTCTCCGGAGTCAGCGCGATATCTCCGGCAAGATAGAGACTTTTCAATGTCCCGCTGCAGCCGACCCGTCCAAAAACCGGAATGGAAGGGTCAAATCCAACTGCAGTGCCGGCCTTCTGCCCTGTGCTGCAAGCCGCAAACGGAAGTCTGGAAAGCAGACCATTAGCTCCTAAAGGCCAGAAGCTTACATCAAAATAATCCCTGAGTTCACAAACTTTCTCCGTTACAGTCATGCTTCTGTGATAATAAAGCTCCTCCCCGTGCACAGGGAAAACAGCATAAAGTGTTAGTGCATGATCTCTGCCATCCTCAGATGCCAATTCCAACGAGTAAAAAGTTCTGCCCTCATGAGGTTCTGCTTGCCATTTCCAGCGGATTCCGTTCCAGAACCCTTCCGGAGACACCAGGGACAAAACATCTTCAGAAGATGAAGCTCCAAGTTCCCTTAGAAAAAATCCTTGAGGACAGCAGTCTTTATCCGGCAACTCCACAGCAAACGTATCCATAAGAGCGCAGGGTGTTTGAGCATTGTCAAACACCCGAATGTTCCGGAACCATGCACGGCCTGTACATTTTCGGAAATAAAGATTGATTTCAAGGGTCCGGACAGGTTTCCCGGCACAAAGAATAACATTGCCCTTTTCCCAGCCATGAGTCCCCTGGGCAAACGCAGCATAATCCGTATAGTGCAATGTCCCGTCGTTAAATGGAGCCCATTCCTGAATATTGGTACTGCCATCAGCATATTCTACTTTCAGGAATATTGAATAATCGTAAGCGTTATGAGCTTCCACCCCTTCACAGCGACTTTCTCCATAAACCTGGATCTGAGCTGGATGCGTCTGATTTAAATGCAATTTCAATTTTGCATAAGACTCCATCGGCTCCGCCAAGCTGGAATCCAAATGATCAAAGAAAAATTCATTGCTGCAAGCATCTCCGGAAACATGTCCCAGTAGTTCCCAGGCAGATTCACAAGCCTGACAATCCAGAGTAACTGGAGGATCCATCAGTTTAAAATTCATATTCATATCTTTCAAGGCGCTTTCTTTTCTATTATTTTTTCTATTTTGAAGTTGCTGTTATTCTAGATTTGTTGCACGGTTATTCGTTTTGCATTCATTTCGCAGGATTCTGCAGCACTGCAAAAACATACGGCCCTGTCCTCAAAATTCAGCTCTTTCCAGACGCAAGAAACGTCTGAAGAATTCAGCAAGAATTATTTTTATCATCGTCAGGCATGTTTTAATAAAACGCATTTTTTCTTCCATACAAGAGGCCTTCTTCAGAAAAGAGGTTTTTTCTGATTTTTCCAACGTTCTTATAGAAAAAATCCGAAAATCATGGTACATTAAAAAGACCGGTATGGGGAATTCTACAACGAAATTTTCTGCTGATTCATCCGGATTGTCTGACGGCATTTACGGTATTTCTTATTTTGTTATCATACTCAGAAAATCAATGAATCCTCCCTTCAGTCCTGCGCTTGCAGTCCACGCAAAAAAACAGAAACCGCGAGGCCCTTCTATGACAGCAAAAAACACAAACAGTGAACTCACAGCTTTCATCCCAATGACCCGGGAGGAAATGGCCGCACGGAACTGGGACTATCTCGATGTTCTCCTGGTCACCGGAGATGCCTATGTGGACCATCCCTCTTTCGGTGTAGCAGTTATCGGACGCCTTTTGATGGATGCCGGCTACCGTGTGGGCATAGTAGCCCAGCCGGACTGGAAAAATCCCGACAGTTTGAAGAAACTTGGACGTCCACGTCTTGCCTGCGGTGTTACCAGCGGCAACATGGATTCCATGGTATGTATCTATACCGCAGGCAGAAGACTCCGTCATGAAGACATGTTCTCCCCCGGCGGGAAAACCGGCCTCCGCCCTCCCCATGCAGAAGTTGTCTATACCCAGCTGTGCAAGGCGGCTTTCCCTGGAATCCCGGTTGTCCTTGGCGGAGTAGGCGCCAGCATGCGGCGCGTAGCACATTATGACTACTGGCAGGATAAAATGCGTCCATCTATCCTGGTGGATTCCAAAGCGGATATTCTTGTTTTCGGCATGGGCGAATATGCCACTCTTGAAATTTTCAAACGGCTTCAAAACGGAGAAAATCTTGAAGGTATTCATGGGACCGCCCGTTTCCTCGGAGCAAAGGCCAGTGCTGAATTCACTCTTGATGACTCGGTGGTGGAACTTCCGTCCTTTGAAGAAGTCCGGGATGACAAACTCGCGATTATGAAGGAAACTATTCTTGTCGAAAGAGAAATGAATCCCTGGAATGGCAAGAGACTCATTCAGCGAACCGGGAACAGAATTGTACTGGTAGAGCCGTCCCAACCTCCGCTGACCACTGGAGAATTCGACCGAGTCTGCGAGTTTCCCTATGCAGGCAGACCTCATTATACGTACAAGGAACGCATACCGGCCTTTGAAACGATAAAAGATTCCATTCCGGTTGTCCGGGGATGCCCCGGAGGATGCGCATTCTGCGGGCTTGTGGCACATCAGAATCATCACCTGGTTTCCCGTTCGGAGGATTCCGTTATCCGCAGCGTGGAACGCCTTAAAAAACAAAAATTCTTTCACGGAACCATCAGTGATATAGGCGGTGCAGCCGGCAATATTTATGGACATCGTCCGTTCAACCCGGAAATGTGCAAGAAATGCCATCGTCCCACCTGCATGTTTCCCAATCCGTGCCCCAATTACCATGCAGATCAGGAACCGCTCATTGCGCTTTTAAGAAGGATATCCTGCGTGGAAGGCGTAAAAAATCTCTTTATCAACTCAGGTATCCGCCTGGATCTGGCGCTGATGCAGCCGAAGCTGACAGAGATCATTATCCGGAATCATGTTTCAGGACATGTCAAAGTAGCTCCTGAACACCTCAGCGAAAATGTTCTGCGCCTCATGCGCAAAGGCAAACCCGATGAGTTTGAAAAATTCAAAGTCATTTTTGACCGCGTCAACAAGGAAACTCACAAAGAACAATATCTGATTCCGCTCTTCATATCCAATTTTCCGGGCTGTACTGAAAAAGATATGAAAATAGTCGACGACTATCTAGCAAAACACAACTGGTCCCCCCAGCAGGTTCAGGATTATATTCCCCTTCCCCTGACTATGGGTGCCGCCATGTACTGTTCCGGGATAGCACCGGATGGAACACCCATTGAAGTCAACCGAGGATTGAAGGAGCGTCGTGTCCAGCGCAATATGCTGAAACGCAGACGCGATGGAGAAGGTATTTACTCTTCTTCCGGAATGTTCGGTCATAAACCAGGAACCCATGGATCTTCAGAACACTCCGGTCCCGGACGTAACTCAAAGAAGTATGATTTCCGCAAAGACCTGAGTCGTTTCAACAGAAAACCGTCGGTCAGTCCTTCCCCGGAAACAGAAAAATCCTTCAAATCCGGCCGCTAGACACAGGAAAATCAGCCATCAAAAACTTTCAGAAAGTCCGAATCTGTACAGAAGAATTTGAGGGCGACTGAAACGTCCAGTAACCCTCAACGGAAAAATTTCCAGGATAAAGCCTCCCCCAGGAAAACATCCAAACGAAATCTCCGTTAAACCCACTTTTTCAAGGATGCAAAAAGAGGTATAATCTGCATTTCTGTATCAATATCTCAGTACAAAAAAGACTGGATCTTTTCTGCGTTGGTCTGGAACTGCAGATTTTTCTTCTTCTCTTTACAAATCCGTTTCGCCAGACTGGAAAAAAATCAAGAAGCAGGACTTTCCATTACTCAGTCCTGTGATTTTTCTGCAGCCAGGAAACGGTCTGCTCCATACTGGTCCTTCAGAATTTCTGAACGGGAATAGGCATTCGAACAATGAACCAGATCCAGTACACGCTGCCCCTGATCCTCTCCTATCTCAAGAAACAACGCCCCATTTTTGTTCAGAAAGGAGGGGGCTGTATTGATCAGCGATTCAATTACGGCGAGACCGTCCTTTTCTGCGAATAAAGCCATGTCCGGTTCATAGTCACGAACGTTTGCCGGAAGACTTTCTTTTACCCGGCGCGGGATATAGGGCGGATTCGATACAATGACATCAAATGTATGATTCTTAAACGGCTCCAAAAGGCTTCCAAGTCGAAAATCTGCCTGCAGGCAAAGAGTCTTTCGATTCAGCTCTGCCCATTTCAATGCCTCGGGGGAAATCTCCGACCCACAGACCTTCCACTCCGGATGCTCATAAGCAAGAGAAAGACTTACGGCCCCGCTTCCTATGCCAACTTCACATACGGAGAAAGGAAGATTTCCCTGTGTGCCAGCTGTTTCAACAACATCCTGTGCGGAATGCGTTTCGTGAAATAATCTGTTCTTCAAATACCGGATGACATGATCCACCAGCAGTTCTGTCTCACTTCGAGGAATCAGACAGCCTGGACCGACAAAAAGTTTCAAATAACGGAATTCTGTCCATCCGTAAATATATTGAAAAGGCTCCTGCTTCAGCCGTCTTGCCATATAAGATTCCGCCTGGAGAATTTCTGCATCTGTCAGAACCCGATCTCCATGCAGCATAAGCAGATGATGCCGGATATGGGTCACTTCAGACAGAAGATACGCACTTTCAATGTCCGGAGAATCGAAGGATGCCTCCTTAAAACGTACAGTTAATGACTTCAGATAATCTTTCAGTCTGATTGGACCCATTTTATTTTTCCCTGGAATTATTTTAAGGATATTGCCTGTCAGACATTCCATGCTTGCTGTCATCAAAAAAGAAAATACGGCTGAAGCATTTTACCGTTTTTTCTTTTTTGCCCCTTTTCAGACGATTAAAAAAAATCTTAAAAGAAGCATCTACCATCAAGTTCTTTCTGCATTTACTTTCTCTGTATAATAATCTCTCCACAGCGCAACAACTGGAGCCCCGTCCTTGAAAAATAAAAACGGGTATATCCCTGTTAGGAACACACCCGCATTATACTGAAAAGCTCAATCAAGACAACCGGACCAGCCTGTCGCCGCTTTCAGAAAAAAAATCAATTGGAAGCAGCAGTCTTTACAGAAGGATCCGCATGATCGCCCATTCCGTAAACAACAGTTCTGTAGACGCCGTAAATGCCCAGCACGTTGATGACTTCCTGATTAGCCCAGGAAACATGTTTCACATTACCATTACGCGCAGCTGCGTGAATGGAAGCATTTCCACCGGCAAACCATCCAAGGATGCTGTAGCATTCGGACTTGCCCACGCGATTGTAAACGATGTCGCCATTTCCCACAGTTACAGGCAGTGTAATCTGAGTGTAAAGGCATCCCAGCGGGAACGGAGTTCCGCAG
>CASERY010000141.1 GCA_949290385.1 uncultured bacterium
TGCTTTCTCCTGAGTTCTGTGGACACTTCCTGTGCCTGCTGACAGAGAATTTCGTACATTTGAACAGCATCTCTGCAGTCCGCCTCAAAAGTTTCTTCTGTTCCTATGGATTTCTATTCCCGGTGCGGACAAACTTCCCGCAGATCAATTCCGCGGGCTATATCATAATAAAAATCTCCGGTTTTCCCGAAATATTGAACGAGATCCTTTCTCGAAACTTTGCGAAGATCGGAACCGTTCCGAATGCCCATGGATATAAAAAACTTTTCTGTGACTTTGCCTATTCCATAAAATTTACCAATAGGTAACCTCCCTAAAAAAGCGTCGGCCTGTCTGGGAAGAATCACGGTCATCCCGTCAGGTTTATGATAATCGGAAGCCGTTTTCGCCAGGAATTTATTGTAGGAAACACCTGCTGAGGCAGTCAGTCCACCGGTCTCTCTGAAAATACGGGTACGGATTTCCCGGGCAATACGGCTGGCATAAGGAATGGATTTTTTGTTTACTGTCACATCCAGATATGCTTCATCCAGGGAAAGAGGTTCAATGAGATCTGTATAATCCTGAAAAATTCTTCGAATCTGTTTGGATACCTGGGTATAAGCCTCTCGTCTGGGATGGATGAAGATTCCGCAGGGACACAGTTCATAGGCTTTATTCGCGCTCATCGCGGAGTGGACACCGTATTTTCTTGCCTCATAGGAGCAGGTACAGACAACGCCGCGTGTACCAGGCATGCCTCCAACAATGACAGGTTTCCCTCGGAGTGCGGGATTGTCCCGGATTTCGACGGAGGCATAAAAAGCATCCATATCCACATGGATAATCTTGCGAACCGGAACTGACACAAGTGACTCCTGACTCTTTTCTTTTGTCATTTTATTTTCTGTTTAATGAAATCAATATACTGCTCTTGAAAAATTTTTACAGGGAAGAGCAGGAGAAAATTCTGCCATCTATTGAATATCGCCAGAAAAGATTACTTTTTTCTGAATTCAGAGAATCTTTTGCTGCACAGCAGGAGAAGAATAGCTCACACCATTTTTTCATCTGGAAAAAAACGCTGCCGAAGAGCGCTTTGTCTATCGGGAAACTGCATTATAATCCGAGAGCAGGAAAACAGAAAACTCCATCAGAACAAAGAAGAATATCGGATGGGAAAGAAACCGGACTTTTTCCTTCTGTTCCTCCGTGGAATATCGATCGGATGCAATTGTATACAGAGAATCAGAATCTTCTGTTGATACAGCGCTTTTGCTTTTTAGAAACAGATACACCTTATATACAGAGAATCACAATTCCCTACAATCCTGCTGCAAGTCCCAGAACCTGAAGCTTGGAAAGACGTTCCTTGAGGAAAATGAATGTATACAGGATGAATCCGAGGATACACGAACAAACTGCCACCGGATATGCAACAGATCCGACTCCGGCTTTTGCCAGAAGATCCAGTCCGCGGTACAGGAAAAGGTATGTGGAAGTAACTCCGACAGCAGTCATGGATATTGCGTAAAAAAGAATTTTTAGTGGCTGTCGATTTCGTATATTCAAGTGAAAAATCTCCTTTTTCCAGAAGGATGTAAGGGTCCAGGCAGACAAAGTTCCAAGTCCGCAGAAAAGCGCTTTATAGACACTGGTGATGCCTGCACATTCCGGGAAATAAGAGGGGATATTGTTGCTGCACTGATTTAACCCGCAGCAGAGCATGCCGCATAATGCAAAGAAGTACCAGTGTTTTTTCTGTTTCTTTCCGACTGTATGCTCTCCTGTCTGTAAACTTTCCTCGGACGGCTTTTCCCGGGACAATCCATAGAGCAGGACGCTGACAGCTATCAGAACAAAACCGCTTACAAGTTTTTCTGTAACTGCTACGTTGAAAAATACAATGCCCATGAGAAATGGGAAAATCAATCCGGACTGTACGGTGGACCACACAATTCCATTGGGACCCTTTTCCATGGCTTTTGCCATTAGAAGAATCATATAGAAATTCCAGAATCCGTTTCCGAATACGCAGAGAGCTGTAAGAATAAGCTATGAAGGAGAAGCATTCATACTCATCTGATTCATAGCGAGATATACAAGAAGCTAAATACTGTTGATGACAAAACCGGAAAGACTGGTAAAAAGCTGAATGAGTCCGCTGTCGAGTCCTTTTCTTGCAGCATTGCTGTAGACAATTCCGACAAGGACCCAGCTTACGCCTCCAGTCAGGACCAGACACAGAATGCCCAGCATCAGATCTATATTCATAATTCCTCTGGAAATGGATATTAATTGATTTTGATACTTGTGTTATCTATCCCTTGGGAGACTTTTTCTCCAGGCTGATTATTGCCTTTTCCTGAGCGACAGGAAAAGATATTGAGGATACTTTAAAATAAAAAAAATATTTTGCAATCCTTTTCTGGAATAATTTTCTATTCTTCTTCTGTCGTTGCAGAATTTGGATCAAATCTCTCTCGGGACTCCTGAAGGCTTTTTGAAAATAAAAAGGAACGGACGCACAAGACTGTCCGCAATGAAATGCTCATTGTTCTTGATGGCGCTCTTGGGAGAAGTGAGAAAAAATGAATGTTCCCTTTGTGAGAAAGATTGTAAGATGGTTTTGTTCATATCCTCAGCATGTCTTGAGACCTGCTGAAGTAATCATCGCTACAGCAAAATACATCACATGAACCCGTTGCATGGAAGGGTATCTGCAAAATGATTGATATTGATGATTGATATTGATATTGATATAGAATGGATGCAAAAACTTGTTGTCCCGTGTATGAAGACAATGCCTCCTGCAAGACAGATCCTTTTGATATTTAAAAAAAACTTCAAGTGTCCATGAAAAAATCTGACGGGAAGGAGAGTAAACTCCATGTTTTTAGAGAAAAGTGATTAAAAATATTTATAAAAAATATAGTATAATTATTTTATA
>CASERY010000142.1 GCA_949290385.1 uncultured bacterium
CTGTTCCATGCTGATCATCGTGAAATACAGGAATAGACATTCTTTCCTTCAGTGCAGGCTCTACGGCAAAACAGGCGGGTGCTCCAATATCCTCCAGGTTAATTCCTCCAAAACTGGGCTCCAGACATTCGACTGTATCAATAATTTTCTGCGGATCCGATTTTCCCTCTGCATTAAAAACACGTCCGATACAGAGAGGAACGGCGTCAATGTCTGCAAATTTCTTGAACAGAACAGCTTTCCCTTCCATGACAGGAAGTCCTGCTTCAGGGCCGATGTTTCCAAGCCCCAGCACAGCTGTTCCGTCACTGACCACGGCAACAGTATTTCCCCGGCCGGTATACTTCCAGACAGCCTGGGGATCCTTCCTGATAGCCGTGCAGGGGAATGCCACACCCGGTGTATACGCTAACGAAAGATCATCCTGTGTGTTACAGGGTTTGGCCGGCATCATGCGGACTTTTCCCGGCTGCGGATTTTCATGATACGCATAAGCGGCCTGCTCCAAAGCCGTCTTGGCGTCTGCTGCCTGATCGCTCATTTCTGTTCTCCTTGCACTCTTCCGGAAAATTTTTTATTCCGGGAGACAAATCTTTTAAAATTTTTCCTGTTTGTAAGTTCTATTGTTCAATAACCCCGTATTTCCAGCATTGCAAATATTGCAAAGCCCCTCCGCCTCTCCCCGGATGAAGAGTGTTCTTTCTTGCTGCTTTTTTACAGACGAACAGGCAGTCCATGCGCTTTTAAATACGCTTTTGCCTGAGGCACCGTGTAGGTGCCGAAATGAAAAATACTTGCAGCTAAAACAGCATTGGCTTTTCCACGCTCAAGCACTTCCACCAGATGATCCAGATTCCCGGCTCCGCCCGATGCAATGACCGGCACAGAAACAGCATCGGCCACAGCCGCTGTCAATTCGCAGTCATATCCATTTTTGGTTCCATCAGCATCCATACTGGTAAGCAGAATTTCTCCAGCCCCCAGTTCCACGGCTTTCACCGCCCACTCCAGAGCATCTATCCCTGTATTGCGGCGGCCTCCATGCGTATAAACTTCCCATCTGGACTCTCCCGGCACGCGGCGTGCATCCAAAGCCAGAACCACACACTGGGATCCGAAGCGGTCAGCCCCTTCCCGGATCAGATCCGGATTGGCAACTGCCGCCGAATTCACAGAAACTTTGTCCGCACCGGAATTGAGCATCAGGCGCATGTCATCCACCGTCCGGATACCGCCGCCCACCGTCAGCGGAATAAACACCTGTTCCGCCGTTCTGCGAACCATGTCGTGAACTGTTGCCCGGTTGTCGCTGCTGGCAGTAATATCCAGAAAAACCAGTTCGTCCGCGCCTTGTTTATTGTATTCAACAGCTGCTTCCACAGGGTCGCCCGCATCTGCCAGGTTCACGAAATTGATACCCTTGACAACCCGTCCGTCCTTGACGTCCAGACAGGGAATGATTCTTTTTGCCAGCATAAAATTTCATCCTTCCGATGTTCACTTTTCATGCCGAATATTATACAGCAAAGTTCCAGAATTTCCATGAGGATCCTTCAAGAACCTGAAAAAAACATAAAACCTGTCTTTTCCTCAAGCCCGCGCCATGCAGGCCTCAGAGGTCAGACAGGTTTCAGCAATTCACATGACCCGTATGTGCATCACAAATCCATATCTCATCCGCAGGTCCGCAAATTATTCTGCCCGCAGATTCACAGACTATTCAGTATTCAATACTCAATACACAAAGGTCTCGGCAGGCCTGTTAGGTCATGCCCTTCCAGATAAAGGAGCTTGCCGGTCGCAGGGTCCTGTCTGTAAAGACTCAAGTTGTCTGAAAACTCGTTTGCGGCTGCGAAAAAAACACCTCCCGGCAGGAAGTTGATGTCCCTGGGACTTACCCCATGAGCGTCCACAATTTCAATTCGCTCCAGCTCTCCCGGCTTGACAATGCGGTAGCAGGCAATGCTGTCAAATCCACGGTTGGAGGCATAGAGATATTTTTCATCCGGAGAAAAACGCACAGCCGCAGCTTTTGTCACGGCATCGCATCCATCCGGAAGCGTGGAATATTTTCCAAGGACTTCCAGTTTTCCAGCTCCCAGATAACGGCATGCAGTCACGCTGTTGCCTAATTCATTAACAATATATGCATGCGTACCGGCCCTGTCAAAAAGAATATGCCGCGGACCGTCTCCCGGCTCCGCCTCAAACACAACAGGCGTATCCACAATGCCTTGAACTGGATCCAGCGGGTAAAAGAATATTTTATCCACACCAAGATCCACAATGGCAGCATGAGTTTTATCCGGAGTCATCCGCACGCAGTGTGTATGGGCACATTCCTGGCGGTCCTTTCGCGGACCGGATCCATGATGCTGAATCAGAGCAATGCGCTTTCCGAGAGATCCATCCGGATTCAGGGAGTAAACAGTCAAGTTGCCGCTGCTGTAATTGACACTGATCAGGAAATGTCCGTCCGGCGTACAGGAAAGATGGCAGCACGCCATGCCTTCTGACGGCAGACTGTTCAACAGTTTCAGGGAAAGATCTTTTTCCACGCAGAAAGCCGCCACTCCGCCGCCTTTCTGATCATTCAATGTAGAATAGAGACGAGTTCTATCAGCAGAAAAACAAATATAGTTGCCTCCGTCAAGCTGATGAAATCCATCCATAATCCATTGTCCATCACCGTCAACCCGATAGCGGTAAATGCCTCCGGTTGGAGACTGCGCACAGGCACTTATAAAGAAACTGTTTCCAAAATCTGTCATTTTCAAACCTCAATCCATAAGATTTAGATGATTACTTTTTCAGTGTGCAAGAAACTCTTCCCCTCCACACCTGTAAACTTCTTCGTTACAGATAAAAAAATCATTCACAGGAAAAAAATGTAATTCCCGTTCATTTTGATTGCAAGATTTTTCTTCTAAAAAATCTCATGATTTCTAACATTTAAGAGTTCCGTTACAAGAAAAATAGGGCTATTTTTCTAAAAAAATTTGAAGTTGACAATAGAACGTGTATTTTAAAGACGATCTATTATACATTACTTTTCATATGCAAGGATAAGTAAAAAATGGCTAAATTCCCCTTGGAAACGATTCGACACAGCGCCGCACATGTCATGGCAGCTGCAGTCCAGGAACTCTACCCGAACGCAAAATTCGACATCGGGCCGAGCACAGAAGACGGCTTCTATTACGATTTCGATCTGCCGGTCCGCCTGAACGCTGAAGATCTGGCAAAAATCGAAGAGAAGATGAATGAACTCATTGCAAAAAAACTTCCATTTGTCCGAACTGAACTCACCCGGGATGAAGCCAGAAAAAAACTGGAAAGCAAAGACCAGTCTTATAAAATAGAACGTCTCGCCGATATTCCTGACGGATCTGTGATTACATTCTATCAGTGTGGAGACTTCGTTGATCTCTGCCGCGGTCCCCACGTGGACAATACCGGTGATATCGGTGCGGTAAAGCTCCTCAGCATTGCCGGATCCTACTACAGAGGCAATGAAAAGAATCCCATGCTTCAGCGCATCTATGGAACCGCCTTCAGCGATAAGAAAGAACTGAAAGAATATCTTGTCCGGATGGAAGAAGCTAAAAAGCGCGACCACCGTAAAATCGGTACAGAACTGGATCTTTTCAGTATTTCTGAAACAGTAGGTCCCGGACTTGTCCTCTGGCATCCGCGCGGAGCATTCATCCGCAACGTCATTGAAACATTCTGGAGAAAAGAACATCTGGATCATGGCTATCAGCTGCTTTATACGCCACATATCGGACGCAGCCAGCTCTGGGAAACCAGTGGACATCTGGGCTTTTACAAGGACAGCATGTACTCCTCCATGAAAATCGATGATGTGGACTACTATGTCAAACCTATGAACTGTCCGTTCCATATTGAGATCTACAAGAGCAGAGTCCGTTCCTACCGTGAACTCCCCCTCAGATGGGCAGAACTCGGAACAGTCTACCGCTATGAAAAAAGCGGAGTTCTCCATGGTCTTATGCGTGTAAGAGGATTCACCCAGGATGATGCACACATTATCTGCACTCCGGAACAGGTTGAAAATGAAATCAAAGAAGTTCTTGATTTCTGTCTCTTCATCTGGAAGACCTTTGGATTTAAAGAAGTCAAAGCCTATCTTTCCACTCGTCCGGCCAAAGCCGTCGGCGATCCGGCAAAGTGGGAAAAAGCGCAGGATTCTCTGGTGAAAGCCATTCAGTCCAGCGGCCTGGCTTACGAAGTTGATGAAGGCGGCGGAGCCTTCTACGGTCCGAAAATCGACCTCAAAATCAAGGACGCCATCGGACGTGAATGGCAGACTTCCACCATCCAGTTTGACTTCAATCTGCCCGAACGCTTCAACCTGTATTATGTAGGTGCAGACGGTCAGCATCATCAGCCGTACATGGTCCACCGCGCTCTGTTCGGCTCCCTGGAACGCTTCTTCGGAATTCTGATCGAACACTTCGCAGGCAGCTTCCCGCTTTGGCTTGCCCCCGAACAGGTCCGTATGATTCCCATTACAAAGAATCAGCATGAATACTGT
>CASERY010000143.1 GCA_949290385.1 uncultured bacterium
AAGCAACCGGAATACCGGAACTATAGCAACATCTTCTGAATCCATGCGAGTTTATATCATATAAGCAATACCGTACCTGAGGAATGTCTGGATCATTGGCCGGTATTCAAAAATTCGCCTGCCAAATACTGTTCCTCCTACGGAGACAAGTCTATTACCAGCCTTTCCCAAACCCGCATAACGCAGCATCCGTACAGAAATGGCCTTCCTGAAAAATCCGTTTTCATTGACTGGTTTGCAGGAAATACGTCTTGCATTTGAACGGACATAGATTCTCTTGAAAACTCAACACAGATTCTATGGAACAGGCTTATGCCCTCAAGATCGCCAGCAGAATTCCATTTTGGGAAATTTCATTTACATGCAATGAAAACATTTTATTTTTCTATTCCTGACAACAACAACTTCTCCGGGCTGTAAAACGAAACAGGGCCTTGCACGTCTTCTGTTTGCCATCAAAAGACACCTTTCTCCATCCTAAAACTGCAATGCAGTCCGAATCCGTCATATATCTTCCCCTTGTAATAAAATTCTCTAAAATTTTTATCCTTTTTATTCTTTTTATCCTCTTTATTTCCCAAGACTCCTGAATTTGACAGCTCTTATCGGCATTTCTCCGGGAAATGACGAAAAAAATCTATTTTTTTTATAAAAAAAGTTGCAACAGGGGAAAAATAGGGTAGATTAGTGGAAGAAAGGTGATAATAGGGGAAAATGTCAGATTCGTCAGCAGATATCAGTCATTTTTGCGGCATGAGCTGGGAATTTGAGCGTAAGCTTGATTCTCAGAATCGTTTTGCTGTTCCTTAGGAATGGCGTTCAGAAAATGCCGACGGTATTTTCATCCTCATTCCGGGCAAAGACGCAACTTTGCAACTTTATACCAGCAGCGTCTTTGACGAAAGAATTATGAGCAAGCTGAAAAAACTTTCTCCCGGAAATCCTGACGATCTGCGCAAACTCCGCCAGTTGGGATCCCAGATCCAAAAATGCGAATGCGATAAACAAGGACGAATTCAGATCTCTCAGAAACTGATGAATTTTGCCAAACTTGGAGAGCGTCTTGCCCTTATTGGATCCGGTGATTTCGGCCAAATCATGGATGCCGACCGCTGGGAAGCAGAAAAGAAACTCCAGGAAGGATCCGGAGACGATTTTCTGGATATTCTCGGATAAAATGGCCTTCTTCTCCCGCAGGATTTCCGCAAGCGGAATATTCTGCTTTATTAAACGGCATACACATACCGGCTGCCGCATAAGTTTTTACGCGGATTCAGCCAGAATGTGCAAACCAATAAGTTCAGAATCGGATTCAGAGCCGCCTTGCGGCATGGAAATTTAAAAAAATAAAAACTGAAATTAATACGGCAGACTGCACCAATGACAGACAACGCTTCTTCATGGACTCATATTCCTGTTCTTGCCTCCGAGACAGTGGCCTATGCCATGCCCTGGGAGTCCGGAGAACGTCTTGTCATTGACGGAACTGTAGGATTCGGCGGACACAGTTCCCTGATCCTTCAGAAAAATCCGGACGCCCGCATTCTTGGTCTGGACAGAGATGACTGCGCACTTGCCGCAGCCTCAGAAAAACTTGCATTTGCATCAGACCGTGTCCGACTCGTCCACAGCAACTTTTCCAATCTTGCAGAACAGGCAGAAAAAGTCGGCTGGCACAAAGTTGATTCCATCCTGCTGGACATCGGGGTCTCCTCCCCTCAGATCGACAACCCTGAACGGGGATTCTCCTTCCGCTTCAAAGGCCCGCTCGATATGAGAATGGACAGGACTGGGACTCTGACTGCACAGACTGTTCTACAAACATATTCCGAACGTGATCTGACACGAATCTTCCGGGAATACGGGGAAATTCGGGAAGCTGCCAGACTGGCAAGAGCAATCTGCGCCGCAAGAGAAAAAAAAGTTTTTGAAACGGTCCAGGATTTTGCAGACATCTGTGAAAAAATTCTGGGACACTCAGACCGCAGAAGCAAAAGTTCCCTCCCCGTTCCGACTCTGGCCTTTCAGGCGGTCCGCATTGAAGTCAATCAGGAACTGGAAGAACTGAAAACAGCTTTGGAAAGCGCTCTGCGTCTTTTGAAAAAAGGCGGACGCCTCACGGTCATCTGTTTTCATTCTCTGGAAGACCGTATTGTAAAGCATTTTTTCCTCGAAATGGCTGCAAAATGCAAATGTCCCCCCGGATATCCAGTGTGCGTATGCAACTGGACCCCCAAGCTGAACATTCTTACGAAAAAGCCTGTAACAGCCTCTGAAGAAGAACTCAGCACCAATCCGAGAGCAGCATGCGCAAAACTCAGATCCGCAGAACGTACAGAATTTGAAATTGAATCCAACATCCATCATAAAACCACCAACCAGGGCGGCAGAATATGAATAAATATACCAAAACAATCAGGCCTCAGAGTCCGACATCAAGAAAACCTCAGAAAAACAGCAATCCATGGATTTTTAAGATGATCATCATCTGTTCAGTCATGCTCGGCACCATTTTCTGCGCTTTTGTTTTAAGAATCTATCTGAATGACCGGACAGAGAAACTCAACCGTCTTGCTGAGAAAATCAAATTTGAGATGGAAGAAAAAGACCGCGAAATTCTGAATCTCAAAAACAAACGGGAATACCTCTGTTCCTGGGAAAATATTGAAAAGAAAATCAAAGAGTATAATCTTGCACTCCGTCCAACCGAATACAGCCAGATCACTTATATGAAACGTTATGATTCCATCCCCTACGATCAGGCTTATCCCGATCCGGGCAGGGAAACAGAAGTGGCTGCACATGAAAATTTTGAAACACCAGTCAGCGCTTATACAATCAGATACTGATTTCCCAGGTGCTCTGCCCCTGAATTTGAACGGATATATCCCTTTAAACCATATTCAAAACGTCTTTTTGTAAGAACAGATTCTTCGGAGTTGTCATCCATGCGAAGCAGACACAGCAGAACGATGTTCCGCATTCGAATAACAGCCTGTTTTTTTGTGCTGGCATTTATCTATGTGGGCTGCTTCCTTTATCACATCCAGATTACGAGACACGATGAGCTGTACTCCAAAGCGAAACGCATGTATACCGCCGTCAAAACCAGAGAAGGTATCCGTGGTGAAATTTTTGACTACAACGGCAATCTTCTGGTCGGCAACATTCCGGTCGTGGATGTCTACTGTGATCCCTCTCTTGTGGGAGATGAAGCACAATGCCAGAAAATAGCCCAGTACTTCGCCAACCGGGCAGGCTGCGACTATGATCTTATTTACAGAAGACTCATGGACAAGGAAATTGTCACCTATTCAGAGGAAACACAGGAAAAACGTGTCCGCATCCGCAGATTTGCCGTTATCGAAAAAGGCATTGAATTCAATCTGGGCCAGCAGCTGAAAAATGAAACGGCTGAACTCAAGTTCAAAGGTCTGATGTTCAAAAATACATTCCGACGCTCTTACCCGAAAGGTCGAATGCTTGCCAATATTCTCGGCTTCAGTTCCATTGATAATGACAAACTTAAAGCAGTCATGGGGCTGGAAAAAACTTTTGACGAACAAATGCAGTCCACAGACAGCACCCTGGTCTATGAACGCGGACGGGACGGTCGCATCGTCTCCTACTCCATGTCCGAACTGGAGGACGGCCATTCCGGATACGACATCTATCTGACGGTCCAGGAACCTATTCAGGCAATTCTGGAAGAGGAACTGGACAAACTTTATGAAAAATCCCGTCCTATCGCAGCCTATGCCGTTATGGCAGACCCCTTTACCGGCAATATTCTGGCCATCGCCCAGCGTCCGACATATGACCCCAACGACCGTTCCACCATGGATCCGGATGCTTATCGAAATCGAATTGCTTCAGACGTCATGGAACCCGGTTCCATTATGAAACCCTTTGTCATTGCATCCGCGCTGGACATGGGAATCGTTACGCCGGACACCCTGATCGATTGCGGGGAAGGCATCTGGTACTACGGGGGAAAACCTCTTCGGGACTCGCATAAAATCGGACTTGTTCCGGTAACAGAAGTTGTCAAGCAGTCCAGCAACATCGGCACTGCCAAAATAGCCCTCATGATGGGCGAGGAAAATCTTGACCGGACCCTGCGTGCTTTTGGATTCGGGAAAAAAACCGGACTGCCGCTGAAACCTGAAACATCCGGTATTTTCCGGCCGGTAAATAAATGGGATAAGCTATCCATCAC
>CASERY010000144.1 GCA_949290385.1 uncultured bacterium
AGCTGCAATTGATTCGCCTGAAAACAGAGAATATATCAAAAGACACAGTCAAATAGTGTCCAAACATTTTCCAAAATCAGAACAAGATTCATCCGATCCCGATAAAGTTCCATTTTACGAACAGGCAGGAAGACAGATTCCATTCCTTGGAAATCAATATTTTCTAATTGATAAGGACGAACTGGAAATCACACCGGATGAAGATTCTCTGAACCTTTCCTGCCCTGTCTATGTTCTAATTCAGGACATCTATTCCTCAACCGGTGGATTGCTTGCCGTTGCCAACAGATCCAATCAGCTTATTTCAGTGGGTATACGAAGTCCAGTAAGTCTTGGAAAAGGAATAACTCCACTCCAAATTGCTTTGCCAAATTCAAAACTAATCTTTTCCGTAGAACCCACTGTCGATATCTCTGACTGCGAAACAGCGGCTGACACCTTTCATGGGAATGTGGAAGTGCCTGTAGAAATTAATCCTGAGGAATTTTTTGATTATTGGAATTCCAGTTCAAAAGATTATTTTGACTGGCTGCTGCACGAGGATCCTTTTATGAAAAAAGCTCTGGAGCTCATGAAAACAGAACAAGCCGATTAAAATCAGATGCCCTTGAAACTTCAGGATTTTTTGAATTCCAGTTTGCATAACTGCTCATTCAAACTGTCTTTTCTCTTTACCTGCAAAGTCCAAAAGAACATTCAAAAAGGCTTGGAAAGGATGTGTACGAGGAGGAAAAACCTTTCCTAAAAAGGGGGGATGCCAATGACCACTGATTTGTAAGAGAGCGTTTGCCTTTTCACTGCTAACCTGTTTTATAATAGATCCATCAGTCTTTTCAAAAGGTCTCTGAAAAAACAAACACGCCTCCCCCCCTCTTTTTCCTTCCCGGAAAAAGAGTCAAAAAGGTTTGGAAAAGGATATGCACGAGAAGGAAAAAACCTTTCCTAAAAAGGATTTTCCTTCTCGTTTCTATAATATCTGCCAGTCCGTTACAACAGAATACCTTAAATCATTCCCACTCGATGGTTCCGGGGGGTTTGGATGTCAGATCATATACGACCCGGTTCACGCCGTTCACTTCATTGATGATCCTATTGGAAATGCGCTCCATAAGATCATACGGGAGACGGACCCAGTCCGCAGTCATTCCATCACGGCTGTCCACGGCGCGTATGGCAATGACGTTGTCATACGTTCTCTCATCGCCCATGACGCCGACAGTCTTCACAGGAATGAACACACCAAAAGTCTGCCAGATTTTATAGTACAGACCAGCGGCTTTCATCTCATCCACGATAATTTCATCCGCATTGCGCAGGACTTCCAGTTTTTCGCGGGTCACTTCCCCAAGTGTTCTCACGGCCAACCCCGGTCCCGGGAACGGCTGACGCATGACCATTTCTTCCGGAAGCCCCAGTTTGCGTCCGACTTCACGAACTTCATCCTTAAACAGATGACTCAAGGGTTCCAGCAACTTCAAATTCATTTTCTCCGGAAGACCGCCCACATTATGATGGCTCTTGATCATAGCACTGGGATTTCCGTCAATCGGAACACTTTCAATCACATCCGGATAGGTTGTTCCCTGGGCCAGGAATTTTACATTGGGGATATTCCGGCACGCATCATCAAACACGCTGATAAATTCATGCCCGATAATCTTCCGTTTCTTCTCCGGCTCCGTAACACCGGCAAGCTTGTCCAGAAAGCGGTCTGTGGCATCCACATACACCAGCGGGATCTTGAAGGTTCCGCCGAAAAGCTCCTTCACCCGTTCCGCTTCCCCCTTGCGTAAAACACCATTGTTTACAAAAATACAGGTGAGCTGATCTCCAATAGCTTTATGAATCAGCGCCGCCGCTACAGAAGAATCAACGCCGCCGGAAAGGCCCAGAATGACATTGTCCGTTCCGACCTTTTCCTGGATTTCCTTCACACTTCTCTGAATGAAAGATTCCATCGTCCAGCTGCCGGTACATCCGCAGATGCCACAGCAGAAGTTTTCAATCACCAACTGCCCCATAGGGGTATGCACAACTTCAGGATGGAACTGAATACCGTATATCTTCCGTTCAGGATTCTGAATGCCTGCATACTCCGTATTGTCTGTATGGGCAAAGGACTGGAAGCCTTCCGGCAGACGCGTAACTTTGTCGCCATGGGACATCCATACTTGAGCTTCTCCCGGGAAATCTTCAAACAGCGGACACTCATCATGGGTAATCACTGTAGCTTTTCCATATTCCCGAGCTTTTCCTCGGGTCACTTCTCCGCCCAATGTCTGGACCGTCAACTGCAACCCATAGCAAATCCCCAGAATCGGAATTCCCAGTTCAAAAATGGCGGGATCACATTTCGGAGCATGCTCCGAATACACACTTGCAGGACCTCCGCTCAGAATAATTCCGGCAGGCGCTTCCTTCCGGATCTCTTCTGCAGAAATACGGAACGGAACGATCCGGCTGTAAACATTCACCTCGCGGATTCGGCGCGCAATCAGCTGACTGTACTGTGAACCGAAATCCAGCACCAGAATTGTTTCGTTTTTATTCATATGTGTTCTTTTGTTATCGATTATCTATTGCAGGTAAGGCGGCTCAGACTAACGATCTTGCAGACGCTTTAATTCTTTCAGCAAATTCAGGGGAAAGGCATACCCATTCCCTGCTGTCTGCAGCGTTTTCCCGTATATTTTCTATAATATGCCTGAACTTGCCTCTTTTGCCAGTATCTTTTCAAAAAAACAATCCATTTCCCCACCTGAAAGCTGCAGAAGAAAAAATCCAGCAGGACGTTCTATTTTCAGTAAAGACCCGGACAGACATGATATCTACATGGAAATCATCTGAAATACCTGCTAAAAATACTGCAGTCCCATTTGAGAAATATTTCAACTCAGAGTATATTATCACTCCCCCTTCCCTGCTGCCAATGGCAGAGGGCCGTCAGAAACTAATCAGTCTTTTCCGGAGTTTAAACAGCATATGATCCGTTTTGCAACTACCCTTTTCTGGATTGACCTGCCCATCTTTCTTATCGGAACCTGGATTCTCATCAAAGGAAGCGACATGTTTGTGGATGCAGCCTCCTCCATTGCCAGACGCTGGCATGTGTCTGAACTGGCAATCGGACTTACCCTGGTAAGCATCGGCACTTCACTTCCGGAACTGGCAACAAGTCTCTATGCCGCGTTTCACAGAGAAAGTGATTTTATCATCGGCAATATTGCCGGAAGCAATGTGGCAAACATCTCGCTGATTCTGGGACTGACGCTCCTCTTCGGCGGAGCCATGAGCTTTCCCCGAAAACTGCTGAAGCGGGATGTCCTGTTCATGGATATTGTCTTCGTTGTCTGCGTGCTTTTCTTTCTGTTCGGACGCGTTCCAGGGTACGGTCCATAGGAAGGACAGATTCTTCATGGATTCAGCTGGATCGGAGGAATTGTTCTCCTGCTATCCGCAGTCTTTTATTGTTTTCTGCTTTTCCGGAATCCGGAAGAACTCGAATCTCAGCTTGAGGAAGAGCTTTCTGAACAGGACTCCAGCCATCCAAATACAGTCCAGGAAACAGAAGGCCGCTCATCCTTTTTCCTCGATTTTCTCTGGCTGATTCTCGGGTTCATCATGATCCTGGCCGGCTCCAAAGCCATGGTGGATACAGTGATTGCATTTGCAGAAAACGTGGGAGTGCCCTCCATGGTCATTTCAGCAACCATTGTGGCCTTCGGCACCTCAGTACCGGAACTGGCTGTATCCATCGCCGGCGTTCTCAAGAAATGCGGAGATCTTGCAATCGGCAACATTGTCGGCTCCTGCACATTCAACATTCTTCTGATCCTCGGACTCTGCGCTCTGGTTTCACCTCTTGGCATCCAGAGCGGAATAACCGGAATGATCAACGTGCTGATGATGCTTCCTGCCGGAGCTTTCCTGACCTTTTTCATGATCCTGGGAAAAGGAAAACTCGGACGCATGGCTGGAATCTTTTTCCTCGCAGTATACATGGTTTTTCTCTGTTTCAACTGCCGTGGCCTTTTCTGAAAAAACAATTCAGCATGCGCCGGTATTCTGCTTGAAAAATTCCGTTGATTTATTGAAACAGAAATTCGACACCCTTTGTTTTTTTTCAGGATTTCTCTTGAGACAGTTCCTGAAAGGATGTACATTACACACATATGGAAGAAGTATTCTTCAAACCGGGTATTTCGGAATCTATAAATACGGGGTAACTTTGATGAATAAAGACGACAAGGAAAATCTGAACAATCTCCTGCTCCATCCTTCTAAGGGCAGCGATACAGCCCGGGCAGTAAGTAATTCTGCTCAGGATGAATAGAATGCCTCTTCCCCGAATTCTCTTTCCGGGAATCAGGGAAACCCATCATCCTCTTCGGACAGCCCTGATGGAACTTCCGATGAAAACACAATTCTGGAAGTGCCTGTTTTATCCCTGAATAATGCAGTGCTCTTCCCATTTGCCCTTTCCCCGTTGGTCATCAAGGAAGATCTGGCCGTACATATACTTGACAATGCGACCCAGGAAAACCGGCTTATTGCGTTTTTCCCGGAACTCCCCAAAGCCAATGAAAAAGTGATTCACG
>CASERY010000145.1 GCA_949290385.1 uncultured bacterium
CTTTTCAAGCACACTCCAGCCAGATTAAAGATTGTTGCTGGACCTGCAGTTACTGGACAAAACCCTGCATTTTCTATTTCGATCAGTGTACCGTGGAAAATACGGATTCTCCGCTTCTCAGTGTTCCAGTCTATTCTATCCAGAAAATTTTTCTGAATGAGCTCAATGCGGATACGGGAAATTCCCCGCTTATTAAAATTTACGACCTCCGGGAACAGGAGACAGATTCACAGAAAGCTGAAGTGACAGTGGAGAATTCTGATATTAGAAATTTTGCAGGTACCGTTATTGAGACAGGCGATTTCTCTGAATCCAAAAAAAGTGTTCAGTTTATTGACCGGAATAATGATCTTTCTGAAAATATGATGTTTCTCAAAAATTTTGAGCAATATAAAAATTCCTCTTGGAATTACCACATGGAGAACAATTCTTCTCGGAAACTCAAGATGAAGCTTTAATTCCAGATTCCATAGATTGAACGTGCAGTCAGATCATCCAGCTGCAGGTAGCAAAAAAGCTCCGGAATCCTTCCAGAATCATTTGAACCGCCATGACCATGATAACCAGTCCGGATAAACGGATAATCGGTCCGCGCAGATGCAGACGCATTAGAAAATGATTGATCCTTGGCTAGAGCATCATCAGAAGAAAGTTAACCGTTAATGAAACAATCAGCCCGATTGCTGTAGAAATAAAGCCAATCTGGGCAGAAAGTGAAATGGATGCTGCAATCATACCGGGGCCGGCAATCAGCGGCGCCGCCAGCGGAACAAGGGAGACATCCGTAAGACTTTGCCGGATTTCATCGGCCTGCTGAATGGCAAATTTTCCTTGTTGCACAGCCGTCCAGCCAATCAGAAAGATAACAAGGCCGCCGCCGATTTTTAATGAAAACTCATGAACATGAAAAATTTTACTTATAAGAAAATTTCCAAAGCCGGTTACCAGCAGAAGAATCTACAATGCAGCCGCTGATGATTTCCAGCTTAATTCAATGACCTGCTTCTGAGTCAATGGAGGGTTGTAAGTAGAAAGAAAAAAGATTTTGCTTACGGGATTCAGCAGAACCAGTAGATAAATGGAATTTTCTATTAAATCATTCATGATATTGCCTCACCTTTTTTATTGAATTGCTTGTTTTCAGAAGCTTATGTTGATTCTTTGTGCTGTGTAAACACATCCCCGGGGGGAAAGGAAAGGGAAGGGGCGTGCTCAGCTTTTCAGAAAGCTGTTCTTTTCCTTTTTTAAAAGAAAAGAACGCAAGACTGCC
This sequence comes from uncultured bacterium, assembly GCA_949290385.1. Lineage (GTDB taxonomy): Bacteria > Verrucomicrobiota > Lentisphaeria > Victivallales > UBA1829 > CASERY01. Next base: position 1,271 of record CASERY010000145.1, read on the forward strand.
TGGAAAGAATATTTTTGATTTTAATAATGTCCGTTTCCTCTTGCTTCTGATTCCTTGGGCAAATCATGGAAATGCTTTTTTCTTTCTTCCTTGGCTATTTGACGCTTGTCATGTGCGTACATCTGCCAGGCATTCCAGGTATTATGCCAAAGGACGTAAAAAATAGGCCCCATTGCAACAAAGGCTCCGGCAAAATGCAATGCCAGATACATGGTAAAAGTTGTATTTTTCTGTCCCAGAAGCTGACTGCATTCTCTGCGATATTTTTTGGGAGCCAGATATCTTCCGAAGGTAAAATTACAGATGCAAAAGACTGCAGAAATCTAGGCAATCAGGAGAATCTGCCAGAGAGATGCTTCAGGATGTTCAATAAAATAGTTGCGTGCAATTGCTGCTAGAACCAGCAATGTAAAGGACCATAAGGAAAACGTGAAGGTCTTGCAGCGTTTAGGCAGATCCCTCGCACCGGGCCAGATTTTTCGTACAATTAATGCAAGAACAAAAGGTAATGCAATAATTTGGAGAAGCGTCAGAGCCACATCTCCAAGGAAGCTGATTGTAAAGTTTCCCGTAACCACAGGCAGGAGTCCCAGCAGCGACAGGGAAATAAAGAAATTTGTAATAGTAAAGCCTGTCAGAGCAAAACCAATCCGTCCGTTCAGAAAGGCTACTACTACAGGGGCGGCAGTGGCTGTGGGAGTAATCCCAATGAAAAACGCCGCTTTTGCCAAATCAGGATTTCCTGGAAGAAAAATGTGAAAAAGAATGTACGGGATAATCCCCATTAATAAATTGGCCAGTAAAATTCGCCAGTGCTCTTTATGCGGTTTCAATTCAGAAAAACGAATCTGGAGGCATGACATAAAAACCATGAAGACTAATGCCCACCGGATCAGATTATATGGCGGATTATTCAATACATGAAGCTGAGGGAAAAAAATACCGATTCCGAATGGAATAAAAATCATAGCCGGCCGAATCAATGTTTTCCACATAATGCAAGTGTTTCTCCTGTGTTTTCATCTTAATAAAATACCATGTTTTCCTGCGTTTTCAATGCTGTCTTTTTTTCGACTAGAAGAGCTGATCTGTGGTTACCGCAGTATGCCGTGAAAGATATGCCAGATGTGGATTATTGAATTACATTTACTGGTAGAAATGCACGGATAGATTGAAACAGCAGAATAATAGTTACCTGTCAAGAATGAGATTAACTCCTTCAGAATGCTTTCTACAGAAAAAAATACCGGGAATCATTATGAATTCCCGGTATTGAAAACCAACTGGATCGTAAAAAGTTTCTATCTATTTATTTTTCAATAATATCCTTGTAAGTCTTCCCAGGAGGAATCATGGGAAGCACATGTTCGTGGTAACCTGTATGGCAGTCGAGAAGGAAGGGACCTGGAGTTTCAAGCATTGTTTTCAAGGCTTGTTCCACCTCATCTTTGCGGTATACGTCCAGTGCAGGAATACCGTATCCCTTGGCAATGGTTACAAAGTCAGGATAGGGACGTGGGAAATGATCGTTTTCAAGCACGGTATTTCCACGGCGGCTTCCATAAAAACGGTCTTCCCACTGAGCTACCATACCCAGATACTGATTGTTAAGAATAATCATTTTAACGCCAATATTGTAGTAGTTCAGTGTACCCAGTTCCTGAATATTCATCTGGAAAGAACCGTCACCGTCAATATTGACAATCATTTTATCGGGACAGGCAAGCTTTGCTCCCATTGCAGCAGGCAGTCCGAATCCCATTGCACCAAGACCTCCGGAAGTCAGCAGCTGACGCGGGTAGCGATATTGATAGTACTGAGCTGCCCACATTTGATGCTGTCCAACGCCAGGAACAATGACTGCATTGCCGGAAGTGAGACGGCTCAGCGTTTCCATGATATATTGCGGCTGCGGAATACTGTCACTGACCTCGTAATGACGAGGATGTTCTTTTTTCCACACGGCAATCTGTTGATACCAGTCCTTATACTCTTTGCGGATAGGCGAGGCATTGAGCTTATGGAGAAAATCCCGAACATTGGCTACAATACCGATATCTGCGCGGCGGTTCTTGTTGATTTCCGACTGGTCAATATCCACATGCACAATTGTTGCTTTTGCCGCAAAACTTTCTGCTGGCCCCGTTACACGATCATCAAATCTAGCACCGAAAGCAAGAAGCAAATCACATTCATTTGCAGCCTAATTTGCATAATAGGTCCCGTGCATCCCAAGCCAGTCCAGAGAATGCGCATTATCCTGAGGAAAACCGCCTATGCCCATCAGTGTAGTGGTGACAGGAATGTTGTAGGAGTCTGCAAATTTAACCAGTTCTTCCGACGCTTCCGATGTAATAATCCCACCGCCCGCATAAATACACGGTCTGTTACAATTTACAATGGCTTTGCGTACGGCTTCCACATCGGAATCAAGAATCTCAGTATGATCTGGAATATACCTCTGCTGCATAGGATTACGGACAAACACTGGACGGGTAATAGCCTGCTGGATATTCTTTGGAACGTCCACCACCACCGGACCCGGTCTGCCGGTATTTGCAATTCTGAATGCAGCATCCATGACCTGCGGGATTTCATCAACAGAAAGGATTAGGAAACTGTGTTTGACAATGGGTCTGGTAATACCGATAATATCAGTTTCCTGAAAGGCATTCCGACCGATCAGAGCAGTGCTGACCTGTCCGGTAATACAAACCATGGGAATGGAATCCATATAGGCATCTGCAATCCCGGAAATCAGATTGGTGGCACCAGGACCACTTGTGGCCATGCAGACACCAGTTTTTCCTGTGATTCGGGCATATCCACATGCAGCAAAAACTCCACCCTGCTCATGGCGGGGGAGAATTACTTTTAACTTTTTAGATTTGCTCAAGGACTGATGAAGTTCAATGGACTGTCCACCGGGATATGCAAAAAGCGTCTCAACTCCGGCAAGTTCCAGACAGCGGATAACAATATCTGCCCCTTTCATGGGTTCTGTCGTTTCTGCTGCTCCCGCGTAAGCCGGATTTTCAATAGGGTTTGTCATCATGTAATTCCTTCTTTAACTGCTGTAATATCCTTATTTATGCCCGAATTGTTCCATTTTTCCCAGATGTTGCAATAAGTGTTGGAACAATAAAAGGGCAGATCAAAAAGATGTTTCTTCCTGCGAAAAAAATAGAAACGCTTTTGGAAAGAAAAAATTCCCTGAACAGCCTTCTTTTGAAAAGGTTCTGTTCAGAATAACGTTCCGGCAAAGAATCAGGATCCCGGCCGCAGAGCCACCAGCGCGACCGGGCTGATAACATCGACAGCGCGGGGCCTTAGCAAAATCTTTCTGGAATATTTGACTGGATATAAGCTCATAAAATATGTAGTGTTCTTGTGTTGTGATTTATTTTTTATTTCTTAATAATATATCATCTTTTCAACCGCGTGTAAAGAGGCAGCAGGATATTTTTTACTTCTTTTTTGAGAACGTTTCGCAATTTTTAAAATCTATTGTCTCTGGAGAAATAATGAAGAGAAAAGGACGTGATTTAAAGAATCCGAAACATCCTTTGCATGAATGCAGGCAGATCATTGAAAAAATAAATACAGAAAAGAACAAAAAGTAGAACAACAGGTTTCTGAAGAATGATAAGTCAGAAACCTGTTGTTTGTAATGAAGAATACCATGAAAACCAATGGAAATGCATTCGCGTGCTTCCAGGAGGACACCGTATCTTTTCTATCTGCTTTAACGGAAGATAGATGAAAGTGCAATGCTGCGGCCCAGTTCTGGAAGAGATGTCATTCCTCGAGTTGTTTTTCAGGGCGGAAACAGGGTCAGTTTTCTATGACAGGGAGAATCAAACAGGATGAGTAGACCGGCGTATGATGAATGGTCTGTTCAGCTTTGTTCATTTCCGTTTCCAGAGCATTGTCCCGTCCTGTATTGAAATTCCGTTCATAATGCGGGAAATTACTGGAGGATATTTCAATGCGAACTGCATGGCCTTTTTTGAACTGATATGATGTAAAGTCCACGGGCATATCGATTTCAGCTACTTCTCCCGGATGAAGGAACAATGGCTCTGTAGATCCATTGCGATAACGGACACGCTGAATGCCGTCACAAATGCTCATGGGACGACCATCAGGGAAAACATCCACAAGTTTTACTGTAAAGTCTGTGTCTGGAGCGGAAGAGGAAACATAAAGCTTCATCCGGATATTGCCTGTAACGGTTAAATCCTCTGTGAGTCTAGGTGAGGTATATACCAGAACATCTTGACGCTTTTCAATTTCGGACTGGTTTTTCTGTCCGCCGGCTCCAACCATGCGTCCTCCGCAGGATGGCACCGGATTCGCCGGATCATAGGTGAAATGATCGGCGGGCAGATCGGCCTGAAGCGGTGTGCGTGTAAGAAATCCATTGCCGTCAGAAGTATTGGCAGAACCGTCACTGCCCAGATAGAAACAGGTATACTTTGTATTTGGAAGCGGCCAGTCGCTGGTGTAATGCCATTTATTTTCACCCATGGTAAAGTAACAGATGGGGCCGGGTTCCTTGTCTGTTGCAGGGGTTCCGCCTGTAAGCATAGACTGGAGAAAATCATCTTCGAGATCTGCCGTTACAATGGAACTGTCGCCGAAAGTATATTCTCCCTCCTTCATATTGACGCCATGTCCCCACGGTCCGATCCGGATAAAGGAATGTTTTTTGAAGGTATCTGAAGTCCGGGGATCTTTCATCAACCGGGTATAGATGGAAATGCCTTCTCTGCCAAGGAGGTCAAAATAGCTGGTCTGAATGAAGAATGCAGATTGGATCTTATCCGCGTAATTACGAAGTGCCAGTTTTTGCCAGTAGGGTTTGTCCGGCGTTTTATTGGCAACAATCTCACGCCAAGACGGACAGGGAAGGGAAGCTCTTTCATCCACATCAATCAAGGGCATCTGTGAACAGTTTTCAACCCAGTTGACGGGCTTTTTCGGTTCACGGCCACGGGAACACATGCAACCGATATGCCAACCCGGTTCAAAAGACAGTTCAAGGGCTCCGTTAACATAGTAAACATCATACATGTTTTCGCTGATGGCTGAAGGCGAAATTGCTTTCAATGCCGGATGTCCGGATGCTGCAGCCGCAAGCTGTGTGATGGCAACATACGAACCGCCTACCATGCCGATATTTCCATTGCACCAGGGCTGCTTTGAGATCCATTCCAGTGTGTCGTAACCGTCATTTATTTCATTGACGCTGGGTGTGCATTCTCCCTCGGATTTGAATCGGCCTCTGCAGTCCATGCCAACATAGGCAAAACCGCGGCTTGTCCAGGAGAGGGCTCCATTATCGCGGTTTGTTGTGGCGTTATAGGGCGATCTGCACAGGATTACGGGGAAGCATCCTTCAGCATTCGGCAGATAGCAATCCGCTATAAGATTGATGCCATCGCGCATGGGAACTTTGATATTGATATAATTTACGGCACGGTATTCCATGAAAATGAATTCCTTTTTTTATATTAAGGGTGTTGAAGGCGTTTTGGGAAGGCGCTGAAAGAAGTACCATTAATTCTTTTCCTTTTGTAAGGAAACATCAGCAATGCCAGATTTTATCTGAAAGAATTTTTTCAATAGCAAAACGACCCGAAAATGAATTCGGGTCGTTCTTTATTTTATTTTACTTTTTTATGAAAACAACTGCTGTTTATAATTCCGTTGTTATTCAGCGGCATTCTAAGCCTAGGCCTTATCGGCCATCAGGACTTCCTGATCACAAAGAGGAGTCATTTTTTTATGATCCTGCTTTTTATCCAGATACTTACGTGTCTGAATGGCAGCTTTCTCGATGGCTCCGCCAATGGCTTTGTAAATGTTTTCATTGGATTCGGATACAGCGTTGACCGGATAATTTTTGATGGCTACGGTAATGGTAGCCTTTGTCTGATTTTTCTGCAGTTCCAGCATCATATTTATACTGCTGATTTTTAACCTGAAATCGCAGAATGCCGCCTGGATTGAATCCATAGCGAAGTTCTTGATTTCATCATTGTATTCCACATGACGGGCGTTGACTGTGATATCCATATTCAACCTCCTTGGTAAATGTTTCAGCTGAGAGAAACAGGCATTCGAATATCAGGGAATGTTTCAACATTTCTTCTGATTCCGGATGAGGTCCTGACTCTCATGTCCTGCCTAATTATAGACCCGTGGAAATGAAAATCAAGCTGTGGAATGGCAAATCATTCGATGGTTTTGAATTTTTTCCTGTTTTTTCTGTTTTTTTTGCATGAAAAAGAAAAAAAATGAGATTTCTGTGGTAAAGTATGCTTCATTCTGCCGTCGTATTTTCTGATTTTGGGATGATTGAATCGCTCATGACAGGCTGCAGGCCGGAATCAAAAAAAAGGATATCTCCTCATGTTGAAGCCCGTGAATTTGAAAGTCGAATATAAGAAAAATCCGTTGGGGATGGATGAAGTTCAGCCCCGTTTTTTTTACGCACTTGAAGGCAGTGGGAAAAGACAGATTTCCAGACGCATTCAGGTTTATGCTGCGGACAGTGGCATGCTGATGTGGGATTCCGGAGAAATCTGTGATTCCTCTACGATCCAGATTGTCTATTGTGGAAAACATTTCAAGCCCTTCACTCGTTACTGCTGGAAAGTCCTGGTGAAAGATGACTGCGATGAGATGGCTGAATCGACTGAAGAGGCTTTTTTTGAAACTGGATTTATGGAGACGGAATGGACGGCCAAATGGATTACATCCACGTGTGGCGGAGATGTATGTATGCGGAAAGTCCAGCAGATCTATAAAGATTTTGAAATCCGGAATAAGCCGCTTAAAGCCAGACTGTATGCTACAGCGCTTGGACTTTATGAAGCTTATATCAATGGAAAGAAAGTTACAGAAAATTGTTTGACTCCAGGATGGACGGATTACTACACCCGTGTGCAGTATCAGGCTTATGATGTAACCGGCCTTCTGTCTGAAGGGGTCAATACATTGTCCTCTATTCTGGGAGAGGGCTGGTATTGCGGCACAATCGCACGGACATGGGCCGGAGGAAATCCCACTTACGGAAGCTATCCCATGCTGCGAATGGAGCTGCAGCTGGAATATGAAAACGGAGAAAAGCAGATCATTGCCAGCAATGGAGCATTTTGTTCTCATTCTTTTGCTCCGGCTGTCCGGATGAGCGATATTTATATGGGGGAAACTTACGAAGCCTTCCGGGATGAGGAAGACTGGAAGAAATCTCAAGTTGTGCGAAACGGCCCGGGGGTTTCTGAAACGGATGCAAATGTGCAGATTGTCTGGCAGTCCGGACCGGATATCCGCCGTGTCTGTGAAATTCATCCGCTCTCCATCAATCGGAAGGAGAACGGAACATGGCTGGTGGATTTCGGTCAGAACCTTGCCGGACGAGAGCGTATTCATCTCAGAAATACTCTTCCGAATACATGTATAACCATTCGTCATGGTGAAATGCTCCGTGACGACGGAACTCTTTATGTGGAGAACCTTCGCGATGCAGCTGCAGAAACAAAATACATCTGCGGAAAACATGAGGAGACCGTATATGAACCAGTCTTTACCTATTACGGATTCCGCTATCTGGAAATCACGGGCTGGCCGGGTGATTTAAAACCGGATCAGATTGCGGCAGAGGTGCTCTCATCGGATTTAGAGAGGACGGGAAGTTTTTCCTGTTCAAATCCTTTGCTGAATAAACTTTACAGCAATATCATCTGGGGCCAGCGCAGTAATTTTATAGATGTGCCGACAGATTGTCCGCAACGGGATGAGCGCTTCGGCTGGACAGGAGACACCCAGGTTTTTGCCAATGTGGCAACTTATAACTTCAGCAGTCCGGAATTTTATACGAAATGGCTGGTTGACTTGAACCGGCTCCAGTCTGTACGGGGCGGTTATCCGAATGTCTGTCCGGATCCTTTTGTGAACAGGGACTGGAAGCATGTGGCTGATTTCTGGCAGATGGGGAATACCGGATGGGCGGATGCCGGCATTGTATGTCCCTGGATTCTTCTTCTGAAATATGGAGACAGCCGTATCTGTTCCCGTTATTTTGACCAGATGATGCGCTGGATCCATTTCCAGATTAACAAAGCCCATGGCAGCCTTATTGTGAAAAATGCGGTCTATGGAGATTGGCTGAATGTGAATGCGCCTGTCCCCGAAGAACTTTTGTCGACTGCTTACCTGGCCGGCATGTGCGGAATCCTTGCAAAAATGGGAGATCTTATCGGTAGGGAAAATGAAAGTGCGTATCTCAGACAGCTTAGAGAGCAGATTGCTGAAGCCTATGCGGATACGTTCTTTAAAGACTGTCATTTAATTGTCAGAACTCAGACGAGTGCCCTTTTGACCTTGATTTTTGACCTTGCTCCGAACGAGGATGCCCGCAGGAACACCTGCGAATTTCTAAAGGAAGATATTAAAGAAAACCGCCATCTTCACTTAAGTACAGGTTTTCTTGGAACGCCTCTTCTTCTGAAGACTCTTTCTTCCATTGGAGAGACCGATCTAGCTTATGCTCTTCTGCAGCAGACAAGTTATCCCGGTTGGCTGTACCCGGTTACACAGGGAGCCACCACCATGTGGGAACGATGGAACAGCTGGTCGGAGCAGGAGGGATTCGGAGGTGTGGGAATGAATTCATTTAATCACTATGCGTATGGGGCGGTAGGGGACTGGTTTTATGAAACAATCTGCGGGATTCAGCCTCTGAATGAAAAGCCGGAGGATACAGGGTTCCGCCGCTGGAAACTTTCTCCGGATTTTGGACACAGTTTGACTTCGGCCGAAGCAAGTTATCAAAGTATATGTGGACAAATTACTTCTGCCTGGAAACGTGTTGCTGAAAAGGAAATCCTCTGGACGTTTACAGTTCCAGTCAATACCTCCGCAAAAATTATTCTCCCCTCCGGGTACCGTATTGTTTCAGCTTCCGGGGCATGTACCTTTGCAGATGAAAGGGAAGGGGTGGCAGAACCGGGAGTCTGCGAAATCCACCTGAAGGAGGACTGATTCCGATCCGGGAGTCTTAGAAAAATGATCCGGATGGGGATCCATGAAAGTCGTTTTTCAGAGGATGAAATAGCTTTCTAAACCATCATTCCAAGTCAAAGACAGCATGAAAAAAATAAACCGTGAAATGGAGAAAAAACAACTATGTTGATAAAAAGCACCCCTGTCCCGCCATGCGGATGGAACAGCTATGATTCTTACGGCGTTTATATTAATGAAGAACAAGCCATAGCCAACCTTGAACTGTTTGTTCAGAAACTGGCTCCTTACGGGTATGAATACTTCGTCCTGGATGCCTGCTGGTACGCAGACGGTGATTTTATGGATAACTATCGTGCTGAGCAGAACGGGGAGACTCGTTTCATGCATGTGGATGAATGGGGGCGGTTCATCGGGTCACCGAAAATGTTTCCCCATGGTCTCCGGGCTTTGTCCGACCGCTGTCATGAACTGGGTGTGAAATTTGGCGTTCACATCATGCGGGGGATGCCGACTGTTGCTTATGAACGGAATACTCCCGTCAAAGGGCATCCTACAGCTCATGCGAAAGACATTGTTGATTTGCAGAATCTCTGCGCCTGGTGCAAATATACCATGGGGATCAATATGGATGCTCCGGGAGCACAGGAATATTATGACAGTGTTGTGGAATATCTTGCCAATGAACTTCAGGTGGATTTCATCAAGCTGGATGATGTTGTAGATTATCCTCGGGAAATTGAAGCCTTTGCAAAAGCGGTTGAGAAAGTGGAGCGTCCGATTGTTCTGAGTCTTTCTCCGGGACAGGAGACCTACATCGGCAACTGGGATGTGATTTCCCGTTGGGGTAATATGTGCCGCATTACGGGGGACGTATGGGATCTGGACAGCTATAACAGTATGAAATTCGACCGATGGGCTCTGCTGGAAAATGTCGGGGGGCCGGACTGCTGGCTGGATTTGGATATGATTCCGATTGGAGGCATTCAGGTGCATATTCCGGAAAATACGGATCCAAAGTTTTATCCAGTGCTTGGATGCCGCAGACGTTCCAATATGAGTCTTGAAGGCAAACGGGTGATGATGACGCAGTTTGCTCTGGCCGCATCCCCGCTCTTTTACGGGGGAGACCTTTCTCTTTCCAATGAAGAAGACTTCAGTTTGGTAACAGATCCTTATATTCTTGCCTGCAACCGCAATGGCGTCGTTGGGAAACGCATCTTTCATTGCCGCCATATCGATATCCGCCGCGCTGTGAATAAAGAGGATCCGAAGAAAGGGTGGCTTGGAATTTTCAACCGTGAAGAGGCCAGCAACGCAGACCGGGTGATTGTGCTGCATCCGGAAGAAATGGGATTCACAGACGGTAAATTCCCGGAAAAGATGTATGACGTCTGGAACAGAAAATGGATTCGTCCCGATGAAAAGAATGTCCTGACGATGGCACTCCGGGCTCACGGCGTGATCTTTATTCAATATGAGTAATTTAAAAGAATTGATCAGTTGATGTATTTGAGCCTTTAAAACTAGAGAGATGGTCCTGAATGAACTGTATTGGAAACATTTGTGCAGATCATAACGAAGCCGAATGAATCGGAAAAGTATGAGCATAAAACAGGAGATTTTTCAGAAATGAAATCAGTCGCACATCCGGCAGAAGAAGGGGCCGGAAATCATAGAAAAACAGGAACGAATTCGATCATTCAAAAAAGTTTTTTTGCATTGATTGATTTTCTGAAGATCAGTCTTCTTGCCTGGCTGATTATTGCTTTTATTATGACAGTGCTGACCCTTCTTCTTCCATGGGGACTGACTTACAGATTCACTGGACTGATCCTTCTTTTAATTCTTGCTGGATTCTCCGTCTTGGGTATTTTCCGGGCAGTCCGGATCCTGATGCAACCCATGCCAGAACGAACTTTGAAAGGCGGAGACTGGTTCAAACTGCCCGGATATCTTTTCTGCATCTTCTTCTGTGTGGGAGTGTGTTCCTATGAAATCATGTATTTCGTGGAAAATGGTTTTACAGTCCGCCGGACTGCCAGAGGATCCCATGCCTTATGGAAGCCTTATCATATCCTTGACAGAAATCTTGCAGAGAAGTTGATTCCACAGGAAGCATCGGATATTCAATATGAATATCATCAGGATCCTGAAGGAATTTTCATTCAGTTCAGCTGTTCTGCGGACGAGGGGGCTTTAAAGGCTTTTGCGGATAGATTTGGATATACTGCATTCAATTTTGAAAAAGATTTTTCAAAGATAAAAAAGATTTATGATGCAAAGATTTCCTTTGACGGTCAGGAAGAGCCGAAAAAATCTGAATCCGGATTCTTTTACAGCATCTCAATCAACAATTCCGGTTTTTCAGAAGGGAGCAAGGCTCCGTCTGAACGTCTTGAATATGTCTATGACAGAAAGCAGAAGCGTCTTTACGGCTATCTGGAAGTACGTTTCCCGGAAGAAGAGGATGCCACTTCCGTTCCTTCTGCCTTGGATCAATAATACAGATGTTAGATTTCGTGAATGATGCAGAGAGAAAAACTCTTCATACTCCAGCACCATAATGAGATTCTCCGGTGGGGGGAGATTCTTCCAGCAGAAAAAAACAGAAGATCAATCAAGATCTTTGATAAAAAATGGGAGGAGAACAGTCTTTACCCTGGACTCACCCCCTTTTTATTTCTCATCTGTCATTTCACTTAGGATTTTCTGAAGGTCGTCTGGAATCGGAGCTTCTATTTTCAGCAGTTCTCCCGTTTCAGGCTGCGTAAACTCAAGTTTCCACGCATGAAGCATCTGGCGTTCAGCGGAAGAGGAACGGCCTTTGCTGTAAAGTTTTTCTCCAATCAGAGGATTGTTGATGTGAGCCATGTGAACACGAATCTGATGAGTCCTGCCCGTATGCAGTTTTACCTCCAGCACGGCAACCTTTACTCCGTTCCAGTATCCTTTCCGGAGAATCCGGTATGCTGTAATGGCTTCCCTCTATCCATGACGGTCATCTTTGCAGACAGCCATTTTTTTTCGGTCTGTCGGATGTCTGCCAATATATGTTTTAATGACAGAGGCCTCCGGCAGAGGCCATCCATGGACGATGGTCAGATAAGTCTTGGAGACTTTCCTGTCTGCAAATGCCTGAGAGAGTTTCCGCAGGGCTCTGGATGTTTTTGCAATCAGCAGGACCCCTGAAGTATCTTTGTCCAGACGATGGACAATTCCAGGACGGAGCGGATCCATCTGGTCTTCCTCCATAAGCTCAGGTTCTCGATCAAGCAGTGCATTGACAACTGTTCCCGACCAGTTCCCGGCTGCAGGGTGAACAACCATTCCTGCTGGTTTGTTGATGACAAGAACGTCGCTGTCTTCATAAAGGACATCCAGCGGAATGTTTTCCGGTTCAGCTTTCGATACAGTTTCAACAGGCGGCACATCAATATGGATTCGATCCCCGGCCTGAACCGGGGTTTTGCAGATCGTACAGAGTTGATCATTAAGAAGTGTGCAGCCTTTTTTAATCATATGCTGCGCACGTGTACGGGAAAGATCGTCTATCAGATGGATTAACGCCAGATCCAGACGTTCTCCGATAAGATGATCGGGGACTGTCAGATCATAAATTTCATTTTTGCGGGATGGAGCCATCTGTCAATCCTTTTCTTTTTGCCATGAAATACCCGCAGAGCCACAAAATCACCCCCAGGGGAAACATCACAAAAAGTGCGATTGTTTGAGATGGGGTGAATGTAAGAAAGTGGTCCGTGTGATCGCCCCGGAGAAACTCCAGAAGAAAACGGATCAATGCATAAAGAATAATATAATATCCGGCAATGCATCCAGCCCGTTTCTCCACTTTGAAAAGCAGCAGAAGCACACCGCAGAGAATAAAACCGGAAATGGATTCATAAAGCTGTACTGGATAAAGTGCACAGGATCCCTCCAGTGGATTCAGAGACGGGTATCTGTCTGCCGGAAACGTGTGCACAGGATAATGAACGGCCCCCCAGAATGAGGCAGGTGCCGGTTTCCCGAAACAGCAGCCCTGCATGAAACAGCCGATTCTGCCAAATGCATGGCCAATGGCAATAGCCGGAGCGGTAATGTCAAGAATGCTTAAGATGGAAAGCTTTTTATATTTGGCATAAATCATAACAGAAACAATTGCCAGAATGAATCCTCCGTAAAAAACAAGTCCTCCCTGATCAATTCTAAAGATCCGCCAAAAACTTCTTCCGGCAAAATCCTGTTTCCAGAACTGAAGCACATAAAAAATTCTTCCCCCCAGAATTCCTGTAAAAAGAGCAATCATGGCACAGTCAAAAATCTGATCACTGGTCATACGGGCGTGTTTTTTCTTATACAGCATAACGCAAGTCGCAGCCAGAAAGCCAACGGCAATACAGATTCCATACCAGTGGATTTCTTTTCCAAAAATTTCAAATGCTATGGGATGCATGATCTCTCCTTCAGTCTTAAGCTCTTGATTTGTGGATGCTGCTGAGTGCAGAAAAATAAATGAATCTTTTACAGAATCGTTTTTTTCAGAATCAACCTGATTGACAAAATAGCACAAAGCAGTAAATTATCAACTGAATTCTGTTATTATTGTGAAAATATATCATCCTGATTAACTACTTAGAAAGACGTTTGCCATGTCCACAGAAATGATTGCCTCGCATATTCAAATGTTTGCAGATTATGTTCAGACACAGCCTCTTCTTATTTTCCTGTTTATCATTTTTTTTATGGCTGTGGAAAGTTCCTTCATTCCATTTCCCAGCGAAGTTGTGATGATCCCGGCAGGATTCCTTGCCTACCGTTATGAACTGGTTCCCGGATGCGGCCACTGGGGAAGTCTCTTGATTGCCATTCTCTGCGGACTGGTAGGGTCTATGATCGGAGCTTATGTGAATTACTATCTTTCTGCCTGGCTTGGACGACCATTCCTTCATAAATATGGAAAATATTTTTTCCTGAAGGAAGAAGCTTTGGATCGTGCGGAAGAAATCTTCCGGAAATATGGAGATGTTGTAACGTTTGTATGCCGTCTGCTTCCTGCAATCCGGCAGCTGATTTCCATTCCTGCCGGTCTCTCAAGGATGAACGTTCTGCGTTTCTCCATTTTTACGGCTCTCGGGGCTGGATTCTGGACCGCAATCCTGGCTGGAATCGGTTTTTATTTCGGCAAAATCGCCAGCGGGATGAGTTATCAGGAAATGGTGGGAAAAGGTGTCAAAATGATCCATGACCATTATCTCTGGATCCTTCTTGGCCTTGTCATTTTTGTAGCGGTCTATTTCCTGATCCATAAAATGATTATGAATCCTTCGAAGAAGGGAAAAAATCAATCAGTTCCGGAAGGAAAGGCGTCCTGACGCCCCTGGATGCTTTAAAGAGGAGGGAGGGAAGGGAGATGATGATAATATCAATATCCCCCCATTCCCTGTTCCAGGTATATTCCGCCAGCTTTCCTGTCAAGATGACCTTAGATTACAGGAAAATATTCCACGGGCGGTATCACTTGAAGAGAGATTCTGAAACGGCACGGAATCAATACTGAATTTCTGTATTTTGCCTTTTCATTGTTCCAGCTCATACAATTCTGCCTGCAACAAAAATATTTCCCCAGTGCATTTGATTGATAAGTACATTGCCATTGTTTTTCATTTTTACATAGGCTATCGGGACTTCCCATGTTCCGTTCTGTGGCGTTAGAATGTCTACAGAAAAATATAAGCCTGCGGTATATTCATCATTCGCGTCTTTCCAGACCCGGACATAGATAAAGCCGCTGGCCTGAATATTTAAGATCGTTTCTGGAATTTCAATCGGCTTACTGAGTCCTGCATAAACCAGACTCCTGAATTCTCTACCTTCATCAGGATTCCAGCCATAGATTTTGATGGATGGGCCGTTTTCCCCAGACGGAGAATCAAGAACAACCTGAAATGGAAAAGGTGTTATGGTAGCAGGCCCGTGATCCGTTTCTTGTTCTGCAGAAGGCAAAACCTCTTGAGAAATGGATTTTTCAAGGGATATCCGGTACCCTGAACCATCCCATTCCACATTGATACCCCGTTCCCCGGTGATGACAGGAGGCTGATTTAAACGCTGTTCAGCATCAAGAATCCAGCGTTTGACTCCATCGGGAATTTCCTGAGTGTCCGCTTGTATGAGAATGCCTTGTTCTGTTTCAGTAATTGAAATGTGATCCCCAGGAATCAGGGTTTTACGGTCATATTTTTCCAGCAGGGTGTCAATGTCTTTCAGAAGAGACATGGATTGCTGCAGCATCTGCTGACTGGCCTGAGATAAATCTGTAGTATTATTTCCCATCTTGTCAGTCTCCTGTTACCAGCTCCAATAACCGCCATTTTTCGCTGGATCCCAGAACATGCCGTCCGGGGCTTCAATCATGGTTCGGACAACGTGGGTATAGGTTTTGCCGGAACTGGAACGGATTTTCCTGACATACTGTCCAGTAGCTTTCCATTTCCCATCCGTGCTTCCTCCAGGAGAACAGGCATTCTGAAATGATCCGGAAATACCGGCAAAATGATTGATCTTTCCGGGATCCCGTGTACAGTTGAATGCGCACTGATACAGACGGGTTTTCAGCGTTTGCCCAATAAGACTTGCTGAATGTCTGGAACCTTCTGTAAAAGGGGAGTTGCTGTAATCTGGAAAACCTGCATCTGGAGACTGGACTTTTTCGCCTGTTTCCGGAGAAAAATACAGAGGCTTTGCATTGATATAGATATAATCTCCCGGATTAGCCCATGCCCCGGAACAATTATAGTATTTCCGTTCTCCTGGTGTAATTTTCCCACTGCCGATAAATTCGGCACAATCTGCCAGCGAAGCCGTTCGAAGGCCCCACCATTCCGGTTTGCAGTAAAGATCAATAACCGAAAAATTTTTTTCGGTGTATTTTGTAAGCCTGGATCCTCCGAATGAAAAAAGAATATCATTTTCATCGGCATTTTCTGCTGTAATGGAGACAACCCAGACTCCCTGGGCAAACCAGGTTTTCTGAATTCTCGTGACAATGGCCTGATCGGAAGCCCATAATGCCGAAGAACCGATTTCGGGAAGAAAACTGGAAAGCTCATCCTCTTTTACCATGAACTTTGCATGAAATTGAGTCCCGTTTTCGGTCTGGAGACATTCAACGCCTCCAATTAGTGATGATGTTAATGAATTGATTTGCATTTTATCCCTTTCTTGCCTTCAAAATTGATTAGGAGTTGTCATTTCTTCCAAGTATTCCTTCCATCTTTTTCCTTATTCAGGAGATGAGGAAAAAGACAAAAATTCTGTGCATCATGGCTTTATTCTTTATTTTAAACGCATCCGTGCTTTTCCGTAATTTTTCAATGCCTGATTTTTTCCGATAAATCTTGAATCCACAATCAAGGCAAAAGACAGTTCCGGAAACATCCGTACCGCTTTCTTCAAATGATACTGTACATTCTGCTTTCTACATGAAAAACGTTCAGCCAGTTCGCTGTAGCTCAAATTCGGTTCCGCAATTTTTGCATCCACAATTTCGAATGTTGCAGGAAATTTTTCCTTCATTTTAACGAGCTGTCTCAAGGATTTGCTGAATGCATGGAGGAGATGAATCATGTTTTCCTGGTTTAAGGCGCCGTCTTGAAAGGGATTTTCTTCCTCGGCATCTGAAAGAAGATCGGACGGATGCTGAACCTGCTAGCTTGAAAAGGTTGCAGGATCATCTTCATAATAAGAGACTGGCTATGGATCACGAATCGTTCTGCATGTGGCACAAGGAGTTTGTTCATAGGGAGTATCTGGATCAATATGATAATTGCATTTATGACAGCCGAACATCGTTTGTTTCCTTTCCAAAAATGAGTGAGTTTTTGTTTAAAACTCAGCGTCAAAAACTTCCCGCGCAATTTCTGGTGCAATTCAGCATTTTATTAAATATTGACATAAAAATTATTTTATTTACAAACACATTGATATACATTTGTAAATGCAGTTAATTAATGATGTTATAATATAATTATAATAAAAAATAATTATATTATGTTATTTGTTGTTTATTATATATGCGAAAAAATATTCGTCAAATAAAAATAATAAAAATTTAAGATTTTTTGTGAGAGGATCCTGTGTCCAGAAAATACTCCGGTACAGAATTCATGAAGTATAATAGAATATGAGCTGATATTTTTATGCAGGAAAAAGTTGAATTCATATGAGAACAGGCTATTATACAGTAACAAACAATAAAAAGGACGTTTCATGTACTGTTAAAAACAGCTCATGAATTCAATATATTATAATCTGCAGCTATGCATTTGTATCAATAAAAGAAGGATGCAAAAAAATGCCTGAAAAAATCAATGTTGTCATTTGGAATGAAAATGTTCATGAACGCGAACAGGGTCCTGTCGGAGATTTTATTCGTCAATATTATCCCCATGGAATTCATGAGTATCTGAAATCCGTGCTGGACGCCGAAGATCTCAACATCACTGCGGTATCTCTGGATATGCCGGAGCAGGGGCTTCCAGATGCTCTGCTGAATCAAACGGATGTCCTTCTCTGGTGGGGACATTGTGCCCATGACCGGGTGGATGATGCCTTAGTTTAGAAAATTCAGGCTCGCGTTCATCGCGGCATGGGGCTGATCTGTCTTCATTCTGCCCATTTTTCCAAGATTTTCAAAAAAATGATGGGAACTAGCTGTTCACTGCACTGGCGTGAGGTTGGAGAAAAGGAAAGGGTCTGGACGGTAGCACCTTATCACCCCATTGCACAGGGAATCCCTGAGACTTTTGTGCTTCCGCACTCCGAGATGTATGGAGAATGCTTTGAAGTTCCTGAAGACGGCAGAATTATTTTCATGTCCTGGTATGAAGGCGGAAATGTCTTCCGCAGTGGAATTACATTCCAGCGGGACAATGGTAAAATTTTCTATTTTTCTCCCGGCCATGAAACCTATCCTATTTACCATGATCTCAATGTCCAGAAAATCATCAGCAATGCAATTCGCTGGGCGGCTCCCATTGCCATGCAGCCGGAACGTGTCACATGGATGCCTGAAAATCCGGAAAAGATTGTCAGTGAAAATCCGCTTGCAAAACTCGATACTTCTGCATTGCATGAAAAAGCATGATCGTGGAATCGATGCTTTAAATAGTGTGTTGTTATAAAGGCTGTTCCTTTGTCTGTTATAAATCAGAGAATAGACAAAGCTATTGGTGGCAGATGCAGCGTTTTGATCGCCGGCTGAGAAAGACTTCTTTCTGCAGCCGGTTTTTCTTTTTTTTCTGCTTATGATAGATAAAACCATACGAACACATTTTGAAAAGTCTATTCATTTTATTGGGAAATTTTCTCTATGCCCAGGCCTTCAAATGCTTGCAGATTTTAGCGCTGTTCGTACTTCAGAACTTTTGTATATCAGACGTTATGTAAAAACTTTGTTTTGTGCTTTTCAGAATGAATTGCAAAATATCCCATGTTATGATATAATTTACTAGGATAAACCTTTTGATACTGCTGCGGCTTCTTCTGTACGAAAAAATATACGGGAAGAACTGTTATATCGCTGTAGACGTGCCCACAGCACTTCTGCAGCAGCTCTCTTTTGATGTTTGCAGTGATGTAAAACAGTTAACAGGAATCGTTGAAGGGTTATAAAAAGGAATGTTGTATCGTATTTTCCGATCCAGAAAAACGATTCAATATCATTGAAAACGGGGGTAAAAGCTTATGATACAGGAGAAAAAATACAAACCGGAAGAGGAGGTTTCAGACAATATTTTTCTGACCATTCTGCATAAATATGCGGGTTTTTCCGGAAGAGCAACCTGCTATGAATATTGGCTTTATATTTTGCTCTTTTTAAATGTTGAATTACTTATACAGCTTATCGTCAGACCTCTTTGGGAAAATGCTGTTCTTTTTCTGCAAATTTTTCTGGTTATTCCTTTGCTGGCAGTCTCGGTAAGACGACTGCACGACATTGGTTACAGCGGCTGGAAAATACTGGTTCTCCTGATTCCGCTTATTGGTACGGTGCTGTATATCAAATATATGGTGACTGCCTCTGAGTTTACATAGAACCGATACGGAGAAAGCCCTTCAAAACAGAAACGATATACTGTTCCATCCAAAACAACCATCGTTTACTTTGTATTACTTTCGCTTTCATTCCTGTTGCTATGGTCTTTTCAGCAGAGCATTTTACCCAGAGAAGATTTCACACCCTCCAAAATGAATTGCGGGCTTAATTTAATGAGTATTTATGAATCCATGCAGGATTATTCCAAAAAACAGGGGAAAAATGAACTGCCGCCCTATACGGATAATTTATTCATGTTTCTTTCAAAAAATGGCACACTGTATGAGAAAATGACATTCCCATGTTTATGCATTCAAAAAAGATATATCTACATAGGTGCTGCAGCGTTGACTTCATGGCCGAAGGAAAAACTGCCGATTGTCATGAGTCATCCCGGCGTCCATGATGGATGTATTCTGATTTTGTTTTCGGATGGAAGTGTTGAAATGTATGATATTCCGGAATCTATGGAAAGCTGTTATGACATTCTGTTGAAGACTTGTCCAGGAATTGCTGAAAGCAACGATGGTAGTAAAATCTTAAAGGCCGCAGATGCCATTGACAAGGCTTTTGACTTTAAGAGACAAAGTGCCTGAAACATTTTTTATGAATTGATTCTATATAAAGCAGATCTCCAGAGGATTCTTATTCAGACAAAAGGGAAGGGCGAAAGAGCGAATAATGGCTTTTTTGAAAAATTTCTATCGAAAGTGGAGATAATTGCAGGATGGAAGACTATGCTTGAAAAAGCATAATAAAATCTGTAAGAGTGCGCTTTTATAAAAAATGTTGCTGTGTAAAACTGGATTAGGATAGACTCTCAGCATCCGTTGAACGTTCTATTTTTTAAGAGGTCAAAAATCAGAAATCTTTCCAGCTGCATCCTGCAGAACCTCAAGAATTATTTGTTTCTCTTTCTCGTAACCGGGAAGGGGGATCTTGTAAACTCCAAGTGCTCCGATTAATTCTTTCTCTTTGGAAAAAACCGGAACCGCGTATGAAAAAACGCCATAACGTTCACGCATACAGGTGCAGAATCCTGTTTTGCGAATTTGAATGGAATCATTTTCATAATCGGGCCACAGTTTTTCAGGATGTCCATTTTCCCGAATCAGGGCAGAACGCTTGGCAAGAGGCGAGAAACTGTATATCACACGTCCTGTAGCTGTTTCAAAAAGATAGCAGCGCTATACTTCTTCCATATCGACTTTGACAATTTTTCCCGTAGGCTCTGCGCGGACAAGAGTATTCCAGACGTTATTTTCAAGAATGACGAACACCATGGATTCATTGAGTTTCAAGACCGCATCTCTGATAACCGCTGTGATTTTTTCACGAAAATCATCTTCCCGCTGGTAATTGCGGTAAGCTATTCTGCGGCATACTGGACCGTAAGTGTATCGTCCAGATCCGTTTTTTTCTGCATATCCACACATTTTCAAGGTTTTCAGCAAATGATGAACACTGTTTGCAGGTAGTTCCAATCGTTCAGCCAGAACTTTGACTTGGAATCCCTGTCCTTCTGAGTCATCAAACAGGAGGATGTCAAGCAAATCCAAGGCTTTTTTCAGGGATTTTACGGGAACTTTCTAAGGATTTGAATTCATTCTGTCATTTATTCCATTCATTCTGCATTTAGATGATTTTTATTTTCCCATATTAGGTAGTCATAAAAAAATAGATTGTTCTTAAAAAAAATCAATACTGAATTCCACATTGTGGATTTTTTAGATAAAAGAAAATAGCCGCTTGATCTTTTAATCTGCTCGGAATATTCTTTGCTACTAACAACCTGGTTATTTAGTCCAGCTTTTACAATACGGAGCCGGTTAAATTCACATTATGGATAAATCTTCCACCATGATTATGGAAGTTGATGCTGAAGAGCAGGGGAAGTTTCTTTTATGAAAAGAAGATGTTCCAAAAATCTATTCACTCCGTCAAGAACAGGCGAGGGGGAGTTTTTTTAGTAAAAGATAAAGACGTTTAGTTCAAAATCGGGAGGATAGATTGAAGAATAGAACAGGACAAATGAAAGATACTTATTTTTAAAATTAAGTTGAATAAAAGGAAAGAAAAAATGACTCTCAACGCAAGAAAATCTCCGGATTACCTAAAAAACGCTGTTATATATCAACTTTTCCTTCGTCCATTTACACCGGACGGGACATTGAAGAGTGCTATGAAAATGATACCGCATCTCGCTGAACTTGGCATTGACATTCTGTATTTATGTCCGATTACGGAAGCTGATGATGATATGCGACAGGAGTTTTGGAGCGACCGTCAGAAAAAGTGCGGACTTGGCAATCCGAAAAACCCTTATCGAGTTAAAGATTACTATCGGGTCGATCCTGAATATGGCACTGAAAAAGATTTAAAAGACTTTATCCGCTGTGCCCATGAATTCGGGATACGCGTGATTCTTGATCTTGTATATTACCATTGCGGACCGAATTTTGTCATGCTTCAGGAACATCCAGATTTTGTCAAACGCAGTTCTTCCGATGGCAGCGTTTTAAATGGGCTGTGGCGATTTCCTGAATTGAATTTTAATTCATCTGATCTGCGCGAATATCTCTTCAGAAATATGGAGTTTTTTATTCGCGAATTCGATGCCGATGGATACCGTTGCGATGTTGCAGACATGGTTCCGATTGATTTCTGGGAGGATGGACGCCGTCGCATAGAGGCTATTAAGCCGGATGTTATCATGTTGTCAGAAGGGACCAGTGCTGACGGTCAGGCCTATGCTTTTGATCTCAATTACAGTTTTGGATGGGAAGCACTCTATAATGTCTTTGCAGGAAATGCTCCGGCTTCTGAGATGAAAAGAATATGGACGTCATATCGGCAAAAACTCCTTCCTGGAGCCAGGTTCATTCGTGCAACTGAAAATCATGATATTGTCAATGACAGAGCCCGTCCTGATGCTGTACTTGGCTGGAAAGCACACAATGCCATGCTTGCTTTCAATTTCGGACTGGATGGAGTTCCGTTCCTTTATAATGGACAGGAAATAGCTGACTGTACCACCCATTCTATCTGGGGAAACCGTTTTTATGGAAAGAATCTGATGATTGATTGGTCAAATGCTTTAACTCCGCAAGGAAAGATGCGATTCAAGTTCCTTCAGACTCTGATTTCTTTCCGCCATACAAAAAATATTTTTTCTGAAGGAAGCGTTAGCTGGCTTGAAAACAATAATCCAGATGCGCTGATAACTTTTTCAAGGAATCTACCTGAGAAAAATTTAATTGTCGTTATTAACTGCCGAAATATTTCAGTTCACGCTGAAATTCAAGTGTCTGGCCACCGTATCTCAAAGCCAGAAATTCTTCTGAACCATGGAACAGACTGTTCTCTTGAAAATAATGTCCTGTAGGCTGATTTACTTCCTTATGGTTTCTTTTTCGCCGAATATTGATAATTACCTTAGATCGGAATTGGAGAACTCAGACAGAAAATAATATTACATATAGATTTGGGAATGAAATAAATTTTGATTCCTCATATTTTATTTCATTCCCGTATTGACGATAATAGGTCTAAGATCTTTATTATCATGATTATCATGTCGCAGTCTTTTTGTGTCTTGTTTTTTTATTCGATATCAATACAACAATTACTGGAAACGTATCCAATAATATATTTGTTTGTTATATTCATGCTGATTAAAAGATGTAAATACTCACAGACAGCTTCAGTTATTCAGACATGCACTGCAAACAGAGAAATATGAAATAAGAAAGGGGGAATTTTTAGAATCTATATAACGTCGCATAATATATATTATGTTAAATTGATGGTACTCATCAAAGTAGGCTTGAACGGCGATATTCTTTTATATGATTTATATGACAGAGATTTCATATACTTTTTGCAGATTCATAATATCTAGAATGTTTGACAGCTGCTGAAATCATTTTGATTGTGTCCATTTTTTATGTCGCAGTTTGGTTGTATTCAACAAAGAAACTCTGTTCAGAATCTATGTATTACAAAAATCCCTTAATAAGTTGGCTTTGCTTTTATTTTAGAAAAAGCTCCAAGAAAAAAAGAAAACTATTTCCGAAATTTTTAACTCTAGAAACCGTATTTGGAAATGAAAACCAACTATTTAGAACTATAGTGGCAAGGTTTTGATTCTCAATAAAATGTATATTGTATAATAAGGGACGCTCCAACGTGAGATAAAAACGAAGCATAAACAAGGCAGAAAAGAAGGAACTTCCTTCTTCATACTTCACATTAAAAGAAATAAATGAGTCCAGTCTATCTCTTTTCTGCCTACTTTGCTTCTTGTCAGAGAACTTGTCAATCGCAAGTTACAAAAAAGTATCCTGCAGTTTGCTTCTTGGACGCTTAATTCGGTTATTGTCACTGCTGTAATGGGATCTCTTCTGGGATGGCTGTACATTCGTGGCATTGTCCTTTCCCGGCAGAATGATTCCACCTAATGGAGGCGGTTTCGGACGGTTGTTGGTATTTCCAGAA
The DNA here is from genome assembly GCA_949290385.1 of uncultured bacterium. Lineage (GTDB taxonomy): Bacteria > Verrucomicrobiota > Lentisphaeria > Victivallales > UBA1829 > CASERY01. The sequence goes on from CASERY010000145.1 coordinate 24,897, forward strand.
TCGGAAGAAGAATCCTGGTTTGGAAAAACAACTGATGGTCTGTCTTGTCCCGGCTTTTGAATCGATGAACCACCCTCTTTATCCGGCCTGTTGATCATACCGCTGCCAGGTCTTGGTTTATGCGGCCATTGATAATGATGGTCTCCGTCGGGTCTTTGATGGGGAGGAGGTCCATCGGGTCTTGGACGCGGCGGGCGTGAAGGAGGATAGGTAAATCCATTTTCATCACATCCAATATACAGTCCCCCTCCTCCAATAATGGTATATGGACTGATATAGATAGTCGTATCATCATCCGGATTCTCCCAAATCCAGGAATGTCTTGGTGCGGATGGGCAGTTATCACGAGAAGGTTTGCTATTTGTATAGACTTCGAATCCACAGTAATGGCATCTGTAAAGACGATCTCCTACCCGGCCAAGATTGCACCATTCATGCTTCCCGGCATAAGGGCAGCCCTTTTTATCCGGACGACTTTTCAAGCTTACATAGGTTTTGCAGTATTTGCAAAGATACTGATTCTCTCCGAGTTTTCCGAGATCATTCCATGCATGGCTTCCCCCCTGGATACATACCCCTGCTCCAGGCTGGGCTGTTGTCCCGACAAGAAGACCGCATTTTGTACACTGATACTGTTTTTCACCATAAATTCCGAGGAGAATCCAGGAATGATTGTATGAAACCTCAGATGTACAGGAGGCATCTTCTTCTGACGGCATGGACGGAGAATAAAGAGATGAATAGCAATATCTGCATTGATACAGACGATCTGTATAAGTTTGAGCAGAAACTTCAGGGATCTCTAAAAACAGAAAAGCCAGAACAGCAACTGGAATGGAAAATATCAGATGACAGAAGATTTTTTTGAGACACATAGCTTCAGTCCTTTCCTTTAAAGCAACTGTTGATGGGAATGAACTTCTTTTATAGAAATAATAGATGGAATTTCCGGAATGTCAACCTTCCTGTTCTAAAAAAATAAGAACGGATTTCATGAAAAAAGCTGTCCCTCCCTGTAAAAATAGCAGGGAAAAACAGCTGAATAAAAATATTATCATCGGAGAAGGACTACTACTGCTTCCAGCGGCTGATTTTACAAATGAAAATTCGGCAATCTGAAAAATGATTCCGGGTTTATCTCGTAAAATTTATAATAGTCTGACTTGACTTCATCCCGCTTTCAATGGAAACTGTATTCAAAACAGTTTTTACAGCGCCAGCATTCGTTCAATAGGTTCACGAGCCATTGTCATGATTTCAGAAGAAAGTCTGATTTCTTCCCGGTTATAAAGCAAAGCATCTCTCACATCTTCCAGTGTGATTTTTTTCATATCCTCACAGACAAGCTCCGGATGAAGCGGGTGGAATGTTTTATCCGGATTTTCTTTACGGAGTCGATGAAGGATCCCGCATTCAGTGGCAATGACAAATTCCTTGGATTTGGATTCATGGGCATATCGGAGCATTCCTCCTGTGCTGAGAGCAGCATCGCAGAGTTCAACGACCTCGGGACGGCACTCAGGGTGTATTAGAATTTCAGCTTCAGGATATTGCTCACGTGCCCTGTGAATCATTTCCGGTGTTACAGCATCATGAATGGGGCAGCAGCCATTCCAGAGTTTCATGGAGCGTTTAAGTTTACGAGTCATATTTGCGCCCAGATTTTTATCGGGCAGGAACATGATTTCATGATCTTCCGGAATGGAGTTTATGACCTTTTCAACATTGCCTGAGGTACAGCAGACATCCACATGAGCTTTTGTTGCAGCTGTACTGTTGACATAGGCCACTAGGACGTCTTCAGGATGTTCCTTCTTATAATTTGAAACCATAGTAGAAGATGCCATTCTGGCCATAGGACAGCTGGCAGAGGAATTTGGAAGCAGAACAACGGAATCTGGAGAGAGAAGTTTTGCGGTTTCAGCCATGAAACGGACACCACAGAATACGACGACATCCGCATTTAAAGTAGCCGCACGCCTTGATAATTCAAGAGAATCCCCCAGGAAATCTGCAAGATCCTGAATTTCCGGCTGAACATAATTATGGGCCAGAATAACTGCATTCCGCTGTTTTTTCAACAGTTGAATTTCCTGAATCAGAACATCATCCATAAAACCGTCTCCCTTCATAGCCTTTGGCCTGTCATCTGTGAGATCAGAAAGCATTCGAATAAAAAACTGCCCCGAAAAGACCAGACAGGCATTTCTGTGAAACAATCAAAATCCATTGTTATATGATATTCAAGATCTACACTGCCGGGTTCCATGATGAAATATATCCTGCCACTACTGAAATACAAGAGATTCTGAAGAAAGTCTTGAAGAGAAAATTGTGGAAGCTCGTTTTTTAAAAAAATATTTTGTTCTTTTGAGTGGAAAAAAATATTTTTTGAGATTATCTTAAGCACAATCGGACACAAAAGTCAATCTTTGTCTTTAAGATTGTTTGAAATCTGTATTTTTTTCGCCTTTTTCCTGGAGGCATGTAAATATGAGCCAGTTTTTCCCTTTCGGAATGCCTAAAAATCCTCTTCAGTCCCCTTCCCAATCTTTTCAGAACGAAGAAACGTGTAAAAAATATAGCAAGGACAGGAAAGCCTACTCCTCTATTTCCAGACAGGTTTTTTCTGCCAGGGAAAATGCTCGTAACAGAATTGTTTCCAATGCTTCTAAAAAACCGACATCCCGCCGGGGATAATTGTCTGGAGATTGAATCGGTGGTCGGCTTGAATGCATTAGGTTAAAAAATTAAAGCAAAGATAATTTGTCTGGAGACAAAATGAAAGGCTGAATGTTTTTCGCCTTTCTTTTTATTTTTTATAATTTATATAATAATGAAGCATGGCAGCACTATTCGAAACAAGCGGACATGCTATGGAGATACATGTTTGATTGGAAAGTATAAATCTTCCGGGTAAAATTCCAGTTATCATGAAGTCCTTCACTTTTTAGATTCAGAAACTTTATCCGCAGACTGACGTTTTGTACTCCATTTACCTTCGGACTTTCCCTAATTAAAAAATCACAGTCAATCCAACTTTATGAAATGTCCGCACAAGTGTTGATCCGGTTCGGCTGCCCCTCCCCAAAAAGCAGAGGTTGTGAATCATGAAGTTTTTATCCTTTTTTCCGGGTCCCTTTATGCGCAATGGCTTCGCGTGGATTTTCCGGCCAGTCGTGTTTGGGATATCTGCCACGCATTTCTTTTCTCACGAGGAAATACGATTCATCCCAAAAAGATTTTAGATCCTTGGTTTTCTGGACAGTTCTCATGGCTGGGGACAGTATATCCATAAGGATAGCCACCCTGCCCCCGGCAATTCTGGGGGTTTCCTGAAGGCCGAATAATTCCTGAAGCTTTACGGACAAGGAGACTTGATCCGGATCACTGTAGTCCAGACGTATTCTGGAACCGCTGGGTACTTCCAATCGCTCCGGAGCAAGTTTATCGAGTCGTCTGAGATCTTCTGGCAGGATCATTCCCTCCCAGACGGAACGGAATGGAATATTTTGGATTTGAGAAAGTTTTGTCATTCCAAGTGCAAAAGGCTAAAGCCATTCCTCCAGGGTCTGGAGCAGATGCTCATCGGAAAGGTCCGGATAATTTTGTGCATATCCATTGCGCCTGAGGAACTCAATACGCTCTCTGAAGCGCTGAAGTTCCGTTGAAAAATCAAGACAGGACAATCCTCTTTTCCGGATATTTCGAAAAATTAGAGGAAGTGCTTCTTCCTCTGCAAGATCCTCCTGAATTCTCTTCCGGTTCAGGACAAGAGATCCAATGGCTTCTATTTCTTCTTTAAAAACCGCCTTTTTCTCATCATCCCATACAGCACTTCTTCTTTTTTCAACCAGATCATGCAGGATTCCACCTTCAGAGAACGCTCCAGCTGGAATCCGGGCAGCAGAATAGATTACATTTTTCTAGGAATTTCCACCTAATTCCGCAACGGCAAGGTATTCTTCATGAATAAAGGGATCATCTTTCGGCAAAGAGGCTTCAATTCCACAGGAAAGAATATAGTTTCCAGAATGAGGCTCTTTCCATTTTGCAATACGATCCGGATAGGCACAGGCGGTAAAGGTGGAAACGCAATCAGAAATAGCAGCTCCCTGTGGCTGATTCTTCGCCTTGGATACGCCTGAGTCATTTGAAACTGAAGATGAATGGCGCAGAAAAGATAAAAATCTATCAGACAGAATGCGAATCCGCCGTACAGCAGCCATATTACTTCCGGGTAGAAACTGATTTTTCTCCAGCATGTCAAACCGGATCTTTAAATCTGCTGACCGGAATGGCAGAAAATTCTTTTCACTTAAGATCTAAGCAAGGAGTGCTGCCTGAGGGCCCCATCCTTTACCGGAACATATCAGTATTGCATGACTCAATCTCGGATGCAATGGAAATCCCAGCATTTTTCGTCCACGAGGTGTCAGTCGACCGTCTTGTCCGAGACCGTCCAAACTGCGGAGCACCCGGAAAGCCTGAGAAACTGCCGCTTCCGGCGGGATATCCATCCACTTCATATTTGGAATGGTCTTTTCTGTTTCCCCCCATGCAGAAAGCTCTAAAACCAGAGATGTCAGGTCTGATTCCAGTATTTCCGGTGTTGGATAGTCAGTCAGCATACTCTGCTGCAGTTGACTCCACAAGCGGATGCATACGCCTTCCTCCACACGCCCTGCTCTACCTCTTCGCTGTTCTGCAGAAGCTTTTGAAACACGGATTGTTTCCAGTCGGTTCATTCCGTTTGAGGGAGAAAAACGAGGCACCCGCATCCAGCCTGAATCAACGACAATGCGGACGCCTTCCACAGTCACACTGGTTTCTGCCAGACTCGTTGACAGAATAATGCGTCTTGTGTTTTCAGAACGGATCCTTCCTCCTCGAATGGCTTTATCCTGTTCTCCTGGAGGAAGGGATCCATAAAGAGGAAAAATTTCAGCCTTCCATCCATGATTCTGTGAGGACTTTTTCAACAATGGCTCCAATACAGAAGCTGTTCTGTGAATCTCCCCTTCTCCCGGCAGGAATACAAGCACGTCCCCAGGAAACGACTGTAGTGCACTGTAAACAGCCAGAGATGTCTGCTCTTCTATAGACTGACTGCTTTTCCCGGGGGCATAGAGAACCGATACAGGAAAACAGCGTCCTTCAGAATCAACAGTCTCAGCTCCTGGCAGAAGTTTCAAAAGCCGTTCTGTATTCAGGGTTGCAGACATCACAGCGATCTTCAATTTCGGACAAAAAACTTCTTTTGCATCCAGAAGCATAGCCAGTCCCAGATCCGCATGAATGCTTCGTTCATGAAATTCGTCGAAAATGACTATCCCCACATTTTCCATGGCAGGGTCGGACTGAATCATTCGTGTGAGAATGGCTTCTGTTACAATCTCAATTCTGGTATTCTTCCCGCAAACCGTTTCCAAACCGGTGCGGTATCCGGCGAGCTCTCCGAGCTTGGTCTTTGATATCTCCTACATGCGGACAGCCGCAGCTCGTGCCGCAATTCTTCTAGGCTCAAGCATCAGGATTTTTTCCCCGTTCGGAAAGCTTTCATCCAGAAGTGCAAGTGGCACCAGAGTACTTTTTCCCGCTCCAGGCTCAGCACTTATCAGAAGAAAGTCACTTTTTTTCAACTTTTCCCGGATTTCTGGAAGAGCTTTGAGAATCGGCAGATCTGGGAAATTTACCTGGGTCTGCATAGCTCGACAGCCTTTAAAAGTCCAGGTAAAACACCCACCTAAGTTCCCGGCAGGTAAAGATCTGTAATTCCGCCGGATGTAAATGTGGACGGCACAGGATTGACTTCAATAACCAATGCTCCATGACGCTTTGCCATCCGTGGAATATCACAGGCAGGCATTACTGTGCCGCTGGTTCCCACGACCAGAACCGTTTGAACATCCTTAGCAGCAGAAAAAGCACGCATCTGGGCATCTTCGGGAATCATTTCTCCGAAAAAAACAACATCCGGCTTCAGAAGGCCTCCACATACCGGACACTAAGGAACCGCTTCTTCCAGAAGGTTCTTCTCTGCCGGACCGCAGAAAGAACATCGCATGCAGCGAAGCCTGCTCAATGTTCCATGAAATTCCACGACATCGTCAGATCCGGCTTCCTGATGCAGACAATCAATATTTTGTGTTACAAGCGTATGAACAAAACCTTCTTTCTGCAACTGAGCCAGCGCCCTGTGCCCTGCATTGGGATGAAAACGGCCCCAGTCTTCATAAAAAATCTCCCGGATCTTTGCCCAGCATTCCCGGGGATCCTCAAGGAAATGGTCGATATCAAAGAAATCGGGATTGTATTTTTCCCACAGTCCCCCGGGACCGCGGAAAGTCGGAATTCCACTTTCCACAGAAATACCGGCACCGGTAAAGACTAGAATCGGCCCTTTCTGAATGATTTGTTCAGCAGCTTTTTGTAAATTTTGAACAGAATCCATAAAAAACCTCAAAATTTTCAATCTTTCCTCTAAAAAATACTCTGCCTGACTGTATATTTCAAAAGCAAAGCTTAAGATTCCTTTTATTTTAAGGTGGCATAGATCAATTTGACTCGAGATGAATTCTGGATCTTTGTCCAGCTCAGTTGGGAAAATTTTTCCTCCGACGCCTTGGAGAATCTTAGCTGTATCCCGTAAGGTGAAAGCCTCAGGATTATTTTTTGAATGACATCATAGACAGAATCATAACGAATAGAAGGAAAATCTATGAAAAGTGCAGAACTCTCCAGCAGCACGTCAAGCGTTGTTTTTCAAGAAGGAACCGGGAAATATACGCTCAAGGTTAACTCATTTGAATTGAAAGATTGCCAGCCGGTGCTGGAACTCGATGGCAAGAACACCTCTTTCGGCAAATGGAAGATTCTGAAACAGACTGCCAGCTCTGTCACAGCAGAAGCCATCGGCAAGTCTGGTGTATGGACGCTGATTTTTCGGATGAAAAAAAATGGTGCTGTAACGGTTTCCATGAAAGGTAAACTGACAGAACCTCATATTTCAATAAAAGCACGTTATTTTTCCGGCCTTTCCCTGAAAGCTGACCATGTGCTGACTCAGAACAACACGATGGGGGGATGTCTGGCGGTTCCTCTGAAGTCAAAACCGCAGGATTCGGAACTGCATTCTGCCATTCAGCTGATTGTGACCCGGAAAGGTGAACAGTTTATGATGTCTTATCCTCTCGTAACACAGCATGTTGCTGATTTCACATGCAAAGGGGAAAAAGGTGCCGTAAATGATTTGTCAACTGGAATAGCCATTCGTCATTTTTCCTCGAAAAAAATCGATGTTCCTCCACTGACTTTCCGGGCCGGAGACGGATTCCAGATGATGTACGAGTATGCGGATGAAAATGTTACAGAAAAGAAGAACTTTGATGACATTGCCGTCCCTGGCTGGAATTCCTGGGACTATTACAGATGGACTGTCACGGAAAAAGAAGTCCTTGAAAATGCGGAATTTATTGCTGCAGATCCCGTCCTTTCCAAGTATGTAAAACGCATTATCATTGACGACGGCTGGCAGTATGCCTATGGTGAATGGGAAGCCAACAGCTATTTCCCTCATGGTATGAAGTGGCTGGCCGGAGAAATCAAAAAACTTGGATTCCAACCGGGAATCTGGATTGCACCGACTTTGATAGAACCCCACTCCTGGATCGCTCAAATGGAACCGGACATGCTTGCTAAAGCGGAAAGCGGTCTGCCGACACTCTGTTTTGAATGTATGAAACGGAATACGTTCATTCTGGATCCAACGGTCGAAAAATCTCAGAAATTTATTACGGATCTCTTTTCCCGCTATGCGGATTATGGATATGAATATTTCAAACTGGATTTTCTTGGAGCGACCTGCCGCGCCAGACAGTTCACAGATAAAACAATCGGACGCGGACAGCTGATGGATTATACCATCGGTCTTGCACGCAAAGCTACAGCAGGCCGGGCAAAAATTCTGGGTTGCAACTATATGTATTCCGGTGGAATGCCGTATGTGGATGCTGTTCGTGTCGGCGGGGATATCCACGCTCGCTGGGACAGCATTAAAGCTAATACCCCGTCCATTGCCGCACGCTTCTGGGCCAATAAAAAACTCTGGGTCAATGATCCGGACTTTGCTCTCTGCAGAGCCTATGACACCTCTGATGATCCCATGCTCAATCAGATGCGCTGCAGCATTGTGTTTATTCCGCCTGAAAGTACGGATCCCCATCATCCGGGCTGGGAGTTTACACTGGTGGACATGTACAAAAAACAGGCAGAAATTCTTCTGAGTCTTGTAATTTCAGGAGGAGGAGCCTGCAACCTTTCCGATAAAATGACACGGCTCAATGCCATTGGTCTTGATCTTGCCCGGAGGACCGTTTCCGCTGAATCCGGAGAAGCCGCTGTTCCCCTGGATCTTTTCAGTACGGAATTGCCTTCCTGCTGGGTTCAGCGAGTCCGGGATTACCACAGAGTCCTGCTGATCAACTGGAACGACAACAAAGCTGCTGCTGGAATTGATCTGAGAAAATTGGGTATTGACGCTCATAGTGCAGTCAATTTCTGGAACGATGAACCCGTTCAAATTAAAAATGGAAAAATCGAAACAGAGCTAGACGGCAGGTCTTGTTTGTTTGCAGTTGTCCGTTGATGCATGGCCCCTGTATAAAGCGTACGTCAGGCATGGATCCATAGGAAACAGGTTTTACGAAAAAAGATGCCGAATCAATGAGAAACCTGTCTCCAGGATCTGCCTGTTGAAGGAGCAAGAAAGGAGTTTTTTAGAATGAAAATGAAAAAACTGCTGATTTTTACCATAATACTGCAGTTCCTGGTTCTGACGGCAACCGCACAAGAGCTGAAAATTGCCGTTGTCAATATGGAAACCCTTTTCCAGAATTATGAAAAAACCAAGATGGCTGAAATACAGTTCAACCAGCAAGTAGAAATTGTTCAGGAATATTCCAGAAAGTTGTATACGGAAGTTCAGCAGCTCCGCAAAGAGTTTGAAAGCCTTCGGGATGAATCTCAGAATCTTGCGCTTTCCCCGGCAGAGCGTGAAAACCGTCAGGCTAACGCGCAGGAAAAATACCGTCTGCTAATGGCGAAAGATCGTGAATTGAGCGAATTCAATACAACACGACAGAAACAGCTTCGTGAAGATTATGAAAAAATCTGCAAGGACCTGATTGAGGAAATTCGCAGAATTGTTCAACAGAAAGCTGTCATAGAAGGGTATTCCCTGATCCTGGACCAGTCATCCTTGAACCCTACGGTTCTGTATTTTTCTCCGGCAGTTCCGGATCTGACTGAAAGTACATTGGAAGAACTGAATCGTGCATATCGTTCAGATGCTTCTTCAACATCGGAGTCAGACGCATCTCAGGCATCTGAGACGCCCGGCAGAGAGGATGAATCTAAGCAATCTTCCAATAACACCAAGGTGGAGAATGGTGAAGGAAACAATGCAGAATAACTCACGAAACAAGCGGTTGAATCGGAAGACATAAATCGGATTCCATCTGCTTTTTTCAAGACGTTCTGAAAAGGAACCAGATCAATCATTACAAAAGAGTTATAGAAAGAGAATTCCACTATGAAAACTTATACCGCAACCCAGCTGGCGGAATTGATTCATGGTACAGTCAAAGGGAATCCGGACAAAACCATTACAGGAATCAATTCTCTGAAACTGGCCACATCTGATGAAGCCTCCTTTCTGAGCAATCATAAATATCGCAGTCTCATGGAAAGTACAAAAGCCGGGATTGTTCTGGTTCCTTCTGAGTACCAGCATGATCCGCTGGATGGCCAGACATTAATTATCTGTGAAAATCCAGACAAGGCCTTTTCCAAACTCTGTCAAGTTTTTGCTCCGGATCCTATTGTTTACGAAAAAACAATTCATCCAACGGCATTTGTTCATCCGACAGCGCATATCGGAACAGGTGTTCATGTCGGACCGACTGCTGTTATTGATGAAGGTGCTGTTGTGGAAGATGGAGCAACCATCTGCGCAGGAGCCTACGTAGGACAGTTCTGTCATATTGGGGAAAATACATTCCTGTATCCGAATGTAACAATCATGAAACGTTGCCTGATTGGCAAACGCTGTATCCTTCATGGCGGCGTTGTCATTGGCGGCGATGGATTCGGCTATAATCCTACCTTCAAAGGTCTGGTAAAAGTTCCTCAGAACGGGATTGTGCAGATTGATGACGATGTGGAAATTGGAGCCAACTCAACGGTTGATCGTGCACGCTTCGGAAAAACCTGGATTAAAAAAGGCGTCAAGATTGACAATCTCTGTCATGTCGCGCACAATGTGGTTGTGGGACAATCCTCCGTACTGATTGGACAGAGCGGCATTGCCGGAAGTACAGAAATTGGACGCGGTGTTGTCATTTCAGCTCAGGCTGGAATCAACGGACATATCACCATTGGTGACGGAGCAAAAGTCTGCGGAGCCTCTGCTGTGCAGAAGAGCGTTGCTCCAGGTGAAACGGTTCTGGGTGTTCCTGCAGAACCATTGAACGACTTCGTTGACAGACTGACCCTGCCAAGAAAGCTCAAGCGTTTAACTGCTAAAATCGCAGCACTGGAAGCGGAACTGAAAGAAATCCGGGAAAAACTGAAGTAAAAGTTGAAACAGCTTCTTTCTATTCCTCTTCGCTTGGAAATATTTCAATGAATCAGAAAATTTTTATTTTTTGATTCATTGAAGTAATCCTGTTTTAGATTGATTTTCATAGTTATTCTTTGTCTGAATGAGTTTTTTTGAGAGAAATAAGGATCGGAATAAAACGAAAGACAGCAGAAGACGCAAGTTCAAGCTATGGAAGATTTTAACCGTTTCCAGTCTGGACAATGTTCGGCACGAAAGTGCCTTGAGAAAATTCCATAATTGTTTTCTTAAAGAAGAAATGTGATTCCTTTTTGCCATCGAACTGCTTATGATTGTTTTCTCTGAAAAAATAAAAAATATATAGAAAAAAGGAAAAATAGTATGAAAAAAATTCTATTGCTTTCCATTGTATTTTTTACAGGCATCCTGGCTTCATCATGCAGAACGGCTCCTCAACATTATTTTTATACAGAGAAAGACAGCGGGACCGTCTTAACATGTTCAAAAGGCGATATTATAACAGTCCAGCTGGAATCAAATCCCACTACAGGATATCAATGGGAGCTTACAGCGCCAACGGATTATCTGACTATTCTTCCGTCCAAACCTGTATTTGTCTCTTCTTCCGAATCCCATGGCAGTATAACAGGAGCACCTGGGTACTGGATTTGTGAATTCAAGGCACTGGATGGCGGAGATGCACCAGTATCGGCTGTTTATCGAAGAAGCTGGGAAAAGGATCAGCCTCCGGCAAAACGTTTTGATCTTCTGATTCGTGTTCAAGGCGAAAGTCTGAGGGAAAATCCAAGAGAAGATGAGGATCCATTCATCCGTTATATTCAGGATCAGAATAAAACACAGTCTGAAATACCGTTTTAAAATGACGCTTTTTACACTGCAGTTGTCCATGGATTTTCAGCATCTGAAAATTCGCGAAACCCCTCTGAAATTCAAAGGATGAATCAAGTTCTGAAAGTGGTTTTCAGAATCTCCCGCTCCAGATTTTTCCTGAACAAAAAAAGTTCCATTTCAGGCTTGATACTTCAGGAAAAACGTTTATATTTTCCATAGCTTCCAACTGAAAAACAGAGTGAAATAATCCATGACAGACGACACAGAGGACGCCGCTCTTGAAATAAGTCCCAAAGCGGTCAAATATGATGAAGACAATATCCAATCCCTGGATCATTTAACCCATATCCGCCAGCGTCCCGGTATGTATATAGGCCGTATCGGAGATGGATCTCATCCGGATGACGGGGTCTATATTATGTTCAAATAGGTCGTGGACAATGCGGTCGATGAATATATCATGGGATACGGCCGCAGAATCAATATTTCTATCGCGGAAGACAATACCATAACGGTGCGTGATTTCGGACGCGGCATTCCTCTGGGAAAACTGGTAGACTGTGTTTCAAAAATCAATACCGGCGGGAAATTCAACAGTGAAGCATTTCAGTTTTCAGTCGGTATGAACGGAGTGGGAACAAAAGCTGTAAATGCCTTGTCCAGCAGCTTTATTGCGGAATCCTATCGGGATGGTAAATATCGCCGGGCCTGTTTTCATGAAGGAAAACTCTGTGATGAAGCATCTGGAAGTACCGAAGAACATAATGGTACTAAAATCCAGTTTACTCCGGATCCGGCTCTTTTTCCAAAATGCAAAATAGACATGAGCAACATTCAGCGCCGTCTCTGGATGTATGCTTATCTCAACAGCGGGCTTTCCCTGTACTTGAACAATCAACGCTATTATTCAAGACGGGGACTTCTGGATCTGATTGAAAACAAAATTGATATGGAGAAGAATCCGAATCTTTATAAGATTGTTCATTACAAGGATTCTACAATTGAATTTGCCTTTACCCATACGGCGACAGACGGCGACAAATATTTTTCTTTTGTGAATGGGCAGTACACTTCAGACGGAGGCACCCATTTAAGTGCTTTCAAGGGAGCCGTTACCAGAGCAATCAATGAACATTTCAACAAGGAATTTGATGGAAAGGATATTCAACTTGGCATCATCGGAGCCATTTCCATTAAAGTACAGGAGCCGCTCTTTGAGTCCCAGACAAAAAATAAACTGGGCAATGCCGATGTTAAAGGCTGGATCGAACAAAAAGTAAAAAGCGCAGTCATTGATTTCCTATTGAAAAATACAGAAGCCGCAGATGCCCTGCTGGAGAAAATCCAGCGCAACGAACAACTGCGCAAGGAAATAGCGAAGGTAAAGACCAAAGGCAAGGAAATGGCAAAGCGTCTGACGGTTCGGAATGACAAGCTGTCAGACTGCAAACATCATTTTGGAGACCGTTCAAAATGGGCTGACGAAACCATGATCTTCCTGACAGAGGGCGATTCTGCTGGAGGATCCCTTGTTCAGAGCCGGGACGTCAATTATCAGGCGGTATTCGCCCTGAAAGGGAAGCCGCTGAATACCTTTGGAAAAAAACTTGAAACAGTTTATACAAATGAAGAGCTGTATTATATTATGCGCACACTGGGCATTGATGAGGAGAGTGTGGACAATCTGCGTTATGCAAAAATTGTCATAGCCACGGATGCCGATGTGGATGGACTGCATATACGGAATCTGCTGATCACCTTTTTCCTGCAGTATTTTGAATCTCTGGTTCTTTCGGAGCATCTGTATATCCTGGAGACACCGCTGTTTCGCGTACGGAATAAAAAACAGACGTTTTACTGTTACTCTGAAGATGAGCGTGACCGCCAGGCATCTATGCTTGGAAAAGACGCCGAAATTACCCGATTCAAGGGATTGGGAGAAATTTCTCCCGCAGAATTCAAACAGTTTATCGGAGAGAATATCCGCCTTGAAAAAGTAACAATAGACAACAGCAAAGGCATTTACGAAATGCTGAATTTCTATATGGGCGACAATACGCCAGACCGCTGGGAACATATTCAGAATCATTTGGTGTAATTCAACATGGCTAGAAAAAAGACAACTCCCCGGAGTCCGGATAGTTCTCCGAATCATACGAACGAAACAAATGAGAAAGCGGACCTTTCCGCCTCCACAGCCTCCAGTAAGGAAGAGAAGAAGGAGGAACTTGAACAGGATTCTCAGACTCTTCGTTCATCGGATGACATTCCTGTTGATTCGTCCATGGAATCTGCCGACTATATTGGGGAAGACACCCATTATTCTACGGACACTCTCTCCAGCGGGGAAGAGGAAAATGAGGATGCAGTGGATGCAGCAGCTGAAGATTCCGGAGATTTAAATCATGCTTTGAAATCCATGATGAACCAGAATTTTATCGAGTACGCATCCTATGTTATCAAGGACCGCGCGATTCCTGATGTTGATGATGGATTGAAACCTGTTCAGCGGCGTATTCTCTGGGTCATGCATGAAAATGATACGGGCAATTTTGATAAAGTCGCGAATATCATCGGCAATACCATGCATTATCATCCCCATGGAGATGCCTCCATTGGGGATGCCCTGGTCAACCTTGCAAACAAAGAGTTTTTCATTGAACGGCAGGGAAATTTCGGACATGTCATGACCGGTGCGCCAGCGGCTGCACCACGTTACATTGAAGCTCGTCTTACTCCGCTTGCCCGTGAAGTGCTGTTCAACCGGGATATTACTCTGATGGTGGACTCTTATGATGGGCGCCATCAGGAGCCAGTCGTTCTTCCGGCAAAAGTCCCTGCCCTGCTGCTTCAGGGAGCAGACGGAATTGCAGTCGGCACAAACACAAAAATTATGCCGCATAACTTCAATGAGGTCCTTCAGGCACAGATCTCATATCTGAAGGGTGAGCCGTTTACTCTGTATCCTGATTTTCTCCAGGGCGGCATTATGGATGTATCCAAATATGAGGATGGCCTTGGGAAACTTACAGTCCGTGCAAAGCTTGAGATTGAAGGCAGAAACATTAAAATTCGTGAAATACCACCAGCTACCGATACCAGGAAACTGATGGATTCCATTGAAAATGCCATCAACAAAAGCAAAATCAAAATTGCCGCATGTCATGACTATACAGCAGCCCAAGTTGAAATCGAGCTGGTTCCCATCCGCGGATATCAGCCGGAAAAGGCTTTGAATGCACTGTATACATATACGTACTGTCAGATGGGAATTGCCTGCAATCCTATGGTGATTTTGGACAATCGGCCGGTAAGAATGAGCGTTACAGAAATTTTAAAACGTAATACAGACCGTTTAGTTCAGTATTTAACCTGGGAACTTCAGCTTTCATCTATTCGTGCACTGGAAAAAATTCTGGTAAGAACACTGGCTCAGATTTTTATCGAAGAACGCATCTATAAAAGAATCGAGAAGTGCCCGGACAAAGATGCCATGTTCAAGGAGGTTCGTACTGGACTCGAGAAGTTCAAAAGTGAATGGCAGCCGATTGTGTTTCAACTCCATGAGATGATTGTGAATGGGCCGCATGTCATGCCGCCGCGGAAAGAGGATGTCCTGAGAATGGAACAACTTTCCAAAGGGATTATTCCGGATTCGGATATTGACCGACTGGTTGAAATTCCTATCCGTCGGATTGCGGCTTTTGAAATTGACCGCAATCGTCAGGACATAGAGTCTCTGCAGAAGGAGCTCGAACAGAACCTGAAAAATCTGAAACGGATTAAAGCCTATACGATTAAGTACATTCAGGGCCTGCTGGATAAATATGGGGCGCTTTATCCACGCCGGACACAGATCTGTCTGGAGGGTTTTGAAAAAATCGACAAAAGCGCCATAGCCCTCAACAATATCCGAGTCGGCTGGGATAAAAAGAACTGTTACATTGGAACCAATGTAAAAAGCGAAGATACCGTGCTGTGTAATGAATTTGATCATCTGCTCTGTATCGAACGAACTGGAGATTACAAGGTTATCAATATTCCGGAGAAAATTTATATCGACCGGTTGTTTGAATTCCGCAAGTATGATAAAAATACAGAATTCGGCATTATTTATTCCGATAGAAAAACCGGAAAAGTTTATTATAAACGCAGTGTAATATCCAGTTTCACAACAGACCGCGAGTATCGAATTATTCCAGAAGGTTGCAGACTGGAACTGATTACCCCACGTCCCAAAGCCTTATATGACATGAAAGTCGATACCCCGATCAAAGCACGCCAAATCCAAAGAATCAATCTTATGGATGCTCCGTTGCGTTCCCCAAAAGCCGGCGGGTCTCCTCTTTCTCCACGGAAACTTTTGAAAATCACTTTTGTTCAATATTTAGATGGCACCGAAGAAAATGATGAGAATCCTCAGCTCCTTGAGCTCCCGGAAACAGATGAAAAATCGTCAGGATCCGCAGATTTTTCCACGGTAAATAATAATCCACCGCAGTCGGGGACATCCGAGACCTTCTCACCTACAAATACCTCCTCAGATAAGCCATCGGATTCAGCGTTATCTGATAACGCAAAAAAATCTGAGAAATCGCAGGAAAATAAAAGCAAAAAAAGGACTGGTTAGAAAAATACTCAGGACTCTCCGAACAAAAGCATTAAAGCTTCTGATGTGAATATTGAACGCGAAGAAGATTCATGGGATGTTCAGCCTGAACTTGGATTCTAAGCAAAAAAGCAGACTTTTTTGTTTTTTCCTCGGACACTATGCCATGGAAAACAACCCCTATAAGCAATCTGTCATAATGCTCGAAAAGTGAGAGTTTTATTCACTTCTATAACAACTGTTAAAACCTTCGCTCCCGAGCAAAGCAAAATTCTTGGAAGGAAATAAGTCTCTTTGCTAGATTTTTTTTCTTATTTATTTATTTATATTAAATAAGATCTGATTTAAATGATACTTATCTTTACATTTGAGTTTCTCCAGATCCAAAAGTAAGTATTCCACATTAAAAAATGAATTCGCAAAGTGATTAACAATGCATGGAGACTTATTATCATATAACCTCAAGATATTAACAATATCAACTGAGTTATTCACAAAAGTGTTAACAACCTGTCCACATTTCATCTTACATCATTCAGATACATTCCTGGCTGATCAAACAGGGGGGAAGAATACATCAAGAAGAAATCGGATTCTACGCATATATTTATTATAAAAAATAGAAGAAATGCCTATTTGTTTTTTCCAGTTGACGGTATATAATAGTGTTTGCAGGAAAAAAGCAAAATAATAGGATGATTTTTTCTTAATTTAATTAAAATAAGATATTTGCATAATGGAAACCAACGATGAGCACCTTGAAAGAAAGAATTGCAGAAAAAATAATCAGTATTCCCGACTATCCAGTTAAAGGCATTGTTTACCGCGACATTATGCCAGTTATTTCAGATGGTCCCCTATTTCGGAATATTATCAAGACATTTGCGGATTTTCATCGGACTGAAAATATAGATGCAGTCGTTGGAATAGAATCTCGAGGCTTTATCTTTGGAGGCGCATTGGCCTGTGAACTCGGCTGCGGTTTTGTTTCCGTGAGAAAACCAGGAAAACTCCCGCGTGAAACAATCCAGATTTCCTATGATCTTGAATATGGATCAAATACCATTGAAATTCAGAAAGATGCCTTAACTCCAGGAAGCCGGGTCGTTTTAATGGACGATTTACTGGCAACCGGCGGGACTATTATGGCTGCGGCCCATTTGGTTCATACGTTTAATGCGGAAATTGTAGCATCTGATTTTATGGTTGAACTTGGGTTCCTGAATCCGCGCCAAAAAATCAAAGATTGTGGTAAGATCCATTCCTTGCTGATTTATTGATCGAGTAATTCATAAAAAATCAAACTGCAGAAAAACAGGAAAAGAGGAAGCTGGCTTTATTTTTCTTGTATTTGTCATTTTCTTCCGCTAGAAAGAAGTGCAGAAAATAGGAATAAAAAGACAGCAATGTCAGAGTGATCTATTTTATACCCATAATCTGTAGAAATCCAGATTTTCTTCTGCTCGTTGGAAAAATCTAAAAGGATCTATACAGGAAGCAACAAAAGACGATTCAAAAAACTGTCATTGTTAAAACAAACTTTTATAAGAACCTTTTTCCCCTAATTCATTTCTTATCTTGCTTTGAGATTTTTGAAAAAAAAGCCCAGGGCATCTCAGCTTTTTCAGGAATAGAAAAATTCATTTGCAGTTGAATCTCACGGAAATTCACCGGGGTTTCGGACTTTTTAAAGGTTTGTTCTTCATCATTGAATTCATAATAAAGAGGATTTTCCGGTGTTCCACTGAGCAAGAGTCTTAAAATTAGATTCTTTTCCCGGGGATCACTGTCCAGATAAACCTTAACCCAGGAATAAGTAAAATTTTTCAGAGCATCTTTTGCCAGTTCTAAATCCAATGCCGCCTCCCCCTTCGAAGCATCTTCCGGATTGCCACCAGCCAGAGTCTGAGAGAGAATCCCTTTTAGAACGCCTTTTTCCCCTGGTTCGGAATAAAGTACTCCATTCTGAAATAGCACGCGGTTCCCATGCTGATACACTGCAGGAAGAATTCCACTGACTGTTCCAAAGCCTTCCAAGTGCCCTGCCCCAAGCCTGGTCAGCAATTGAGGAAGCTGAAGATGCTCACAATAAAAAATGGTTTCAATATTCTGCTCTTCAATTGAGATTCTGACAGGTTCCATTCGGATGGTTCCTCCACACCACTAAAATTTGAGATTTTCCACATACCATATTTCAGGGGACTCCATTCGATATTTTACTTTTAAATCTTCAACGGAATCTTCCTGAAATACGATTTTTTCCGCTGAAAAATGCTGATTTGCGCGAGTTTCAAGTTGCGGTAGATTCGGCAGTTCCAGATCAAATTGAATCCCTTCCATGGCGATTTTTTCTTTTTCAGATGCAAAAGCCGCATCAGTCAAATGCAATTCAGCGGATCCTTCCGATTTCAATGGATTGATTTGATAAAGGAAAGCGCCCTCTATATTTCCAGATGATGTCCAGTCTGTCGCTGCCGGAAAGATCTCAGCAAGAACAGGAATAAATTTGATCTCCTGAGAAGGTATTTTCCATTCATTTTCAGCAATCATCCCAGCATTATTAAAGAATTCCCATTTTGAACATCCTTCAATCTTCTGATTCAGAAGCGATCCGGTCCATGACAATGAAAGAACATTGTTTTCATACCTGATATCAGCAGCAGCCTCTCCTATTCTTTTATCGGAACAAAGAATTTTTCCAAACAGAATCCGACCTTGCGCTGCAGATTCTGAAGGAGACGGCAGAATCAGGGGGATATCCTAAGATATATCTCTAATTTCCAAAGCCGTAGCGGGCATTACGGCAGAGCCTTCTTCTAAATGAAATTTCAGGAGACCTTTTTTCTATATCATATCCCATGATCCCGATGCAGACAGTTCAGGAACAGTACAATAAACACCCTTCTTTTCCATTTTCAGCAGAACGGCAGAAGACTCTGCAAGAATGGATTTTTTGAGATCCCCCCAGATGTGCAGTGATACTTCATCCGCTTCTACAGATTCTGGAATTGTATCAGAATTTCCGGAGAATTTCACATTCTTAAATTTAAAATAACCGTTGGAGTTCATTTGATTATCTCGGAAGGACACAATCAGCCGTGTGCTGAAATCTTTCCAGGATACAGCCATATTTCCACAAGCCAGGGATTGAATGGTATCGCTGGTATTCTGTTCATTTCCGGTCAAAACAAAGGTCAGGCCTTCTCGGGAGAAGTAGATTTCATATTCAGCTGGAAATTGTGCGTTTTCTCCAAGACAGTATAGAATATTTCCTTGAAGCTTCCGATTTTCATATTCATATTTTGCGGTTAGTGTCGGTATAGAAAAAGGAATACCGTCCAGCGTTCCCGCAAAGCCGGACAAATCCATGCGATATCGTCCATCCGAGGTCTGAACCAGTTTTAATTCCGGTTCACAATGAAGCTCCAGCTTGTTTCCAATACCGCCGGACAATCTGAAATGACTTATCAGATTCCCCGATAAAATAGTTTTACTTGCCAAGTTAAAAATTCCGTCAAATTCGATTTCACACTTTGCCTGGATGGAATCAGGAAAGTAGTGTCTCAAGGCAAAGGGGACGGTTTTTGAATCCAGATTCATTTTGCAGTTCGTTTCAAGTTCCCGTTCCGGATGCCGATAGATGCCTTTTGCATGTATAAGGCCGGATGAATTTGTAAGATTCAAATCGTAATGCAGGCGGTTCCATTCATTTTTTCCGGATTCAGATTTAGAGGAGGATATATCTTCCGGATAAATTTCCCCATTATAATGGATAAATACGGTATCATTCTGCGTATTCAGTCTTAAATCGCCAGACATAGTTATCTGATCTGCAGTAAAAGGGGGTTCCTTCTTTTTACCTGCAGCTTCGGATTCCTGTCCGGCAAAGGAATCCAGCAACACATTTACTGCCGGGACATCCACAATGCCATCATGGAATCGCACAAGTAATTCAGAATCCTCCAAAGCAATCGATCTGACATGTCTCCGGAGGAAAAATTCAACAGGTTGGTATTTCAGCGTTACAGAATGAAGGAATGCCGTAATTTCAGAATTTTCCGCATTCTTGCTGTTAAAGTTATAGATTTTACAGGAAAGATCCGTCTGGAACAGTCCGGCTCTGTATACTGTAACGTGCACCTGCTAATCCTGAACGGTTGTCTGCAGAATAGCGTTGATTTTATTTTCAAGAATTTTTGGCAGCAATAGAAGCTGTCCAATCATACCACAGGACAAAATCAGCAGAAACACCAGAATACAGATGAGCCAAGAACGAAAAGAACCCGGCCGATGTTTTCTTCCGGATTCCTCCTCTACTTCCTACTTTTCAGATTTGCAAGAAGCTGCAGAGACATTCTATTTCGAATCGCTGATTTCCCCGCATGCAGCGGATTTTGTCTTGTGTTCAGTCAAAGAAGCTTTTTCCATATGATTCATAGTTAATTCAGATAAACGATTGTTTCATCTTTTTTGTTAATATTCACAAATCAATGTTGCTGAACAAAATCCTTTCAGCCACAATACATGTACTTGTTCGCCAACTTTGCAGTTATATATTCAACTCAAAATTCTCACGAAGGGACAAGAAGGTTCAAAAACTCTCCATTCTATCCCCATACCACAACAGGACATTGCCGAAATGCGTTGTAACTTTATAGGACGATCCTAAAATTTCAGACTGCTCAGATCCTTCATTCCATTCAATATCGCACAGAATATAATAGATGCATGAAAAGCATTTTTTCAAGTCCCAGTTGTGCCTCCTCTGCACCTTTCATTTTTTCGATATATAAAACATTAAGGAGGTGGTGTCAAAATAATATGAAAGAACAAGTTTTAGTGTTTTTCCAGACTGCAGAAGAAGAATGATTTGATTTTTCTATTTTTGGATGTATAAAGAATAAAATATTATTGATGGAATAGATGAAATACAGTCGGAATGTTCCAGACTTATTTCATTCAACAGAAGTATGAAATAATTACGATAGCAGAATACGAGTTTCTATCCCATGAAAAATTTTATTTGGAAGTTTTCTTCCTTTTTTATGGGCCAATTGCGGATTTTGCTGTGGAGCCAATAGATTTAAATGAAGAAAGATCGTCTTTTTTTGCCAGTCTGTATGCTTGCAGGTTTTCTGCTGCTGTTCACGGCTTGTCAGAGCAAAGGTCCTGATCCTGAAAAAAAGCAGGATTTTGCTATGCCGTAGGAAAATCTGCAGCCGGACGGGAATTCAGTCTCCAGTCAGGAATGGCCAGACAGCACATCTCCTTTCTACTCAGAAGAAGACTGGGACTATGTCATGCAGGAAGAATCCGACCTTTATCATCCTGAAACAGTTCCAGATTATAAGCAGAGCAAGCCCATTGAATATCTGATTTTAACTTCAGATCAGCCTTTGCCTTTGCTCCTTGCAGATACAGCTAGAAAGGAAAAAGACATTCCCTTTCTGGCAATTCCCCGGGATATGGAAATGCTTGAAGAAGAAACGCCGATCCGCTTTGGCGGGAGTGATGAAGAACAGGATTTTTCAATTCAGGCTCTTTATCTGTCCAAATTCATCGCATATATGCGTCCTTTGAACGTCATCATTTTGGGAGACGAAAAATGCGTACCGGAAGTTTTCAGGGGTGCAGTGCCGGAGGGAATTCCAGTTGTGGAATTCAAAGACAGGGACTGGAAAATTAATGCAATGAGACTTCAGGATATTCTGTACTGTCCTGAAATAACCGAAGTCTATGAGACTTACTGGAAAGAAAGAAACAACGAAAAATAAAAACCGACTATACAGATTGTTATGTGATTGCATGTCCGAAAAAGATACCGGACTTCCCCAAACACTTTCTGCGGTCTTGAAAAAACAGACCATTCCATTCAGTAAATTTGGCTGTTACTGCAAGCTGTAGAAATACAAATGAATATAATGAAAACAAGAATAATTTGATATCACTTCAGGAGAACAAAACATGCTGATTATTTTCCAGCTAGCACGAAATACTTTTAAGGAATGCCTTCGCGGACCGGTTTACTTCCTGATTCTGGCAGCGGCCCTTGTAATGATGGGGCTATTCCCGTCTCTATCTCTCTTCGTTTTTAAAAACGAATTGAAACTTGTTCTGGACAGCTGTCTGGCCACGACTATGCTTTTCGGACTGTTCACCGCGGTTATCTGTGCCGGGCATACCATAAACCGGGAAATGAAGAATGGAACCGTTCTTCTTTTGATGTCCAAACCGGTTACACGTATTGCTTATGTCCTCGCTAAGATCCTGGGAATTACAGCAGCGCTGACCGTATTCGTATTCATCTGCAATGCAGCAACGTTCCTGTCTGCTTTGATTGCAAAAGATGAATTCCTGCTGGATTATCTGACCATGTCTCTTTTTTACGGGGCATTTCTAGTAGCTGTAATTTTTGGAGCAATCCGAAATTTCTTTTCTCAGAAATCCTTTTCCGCAAATTTTATTCTGGCAGCGTAGATCTTGTATCCGGTGCTGGCTGTAGCGATGAATATTGTTCGTCTGGCATCGATGGACCAGGATGGTCATAGCGTTGGCAATTATGTATCGCCCTATGCACTGCTTATGGTTCTGCTGCTGCTTTTTCCGGCAGTATGGCTTATGGGGGCAATCAGTGCAGCCTTGGCTGTGCGTATAGACTTCGTAAGTAATTTGATTATCTGCCTTCTCCTTTTTATTTTAGGTTTGGTAGCTCAGTATTTCGTTACAGTTTATATGGGATCCGGCATTCTGGCATCGTTCCTGAGCGTGATTGTGCCCAACTGGCAATATTTCTGGCTTGCAGATGCGCTGGCGAACGGCGTGACTGTCCCTGTGTCTTATGTGATTCTATCCTTGCTGTACAGTCTATTTTACACAGCAATCTGGTTTATCTGGGCGCTGTTCTTCTTCCAGGATGCGGAACTTGCCAGAGACAGCCGCTAAGCATGGGATGGAATGGGATAAAAATGGATTCTTCTGTTATGGAGATGCTTTGGTATGATTGAGATAGAAAATTTGTCCAAAAACTATGGAATTAAAAAAGTGCTGGACAGCCTGACTCTCCATGTCAGGAAAGGCGACGTTCTTGGATTCATCGGCCCCAATGGAGCGGGTAAAACCACCACGATGAAAATGATCTGTGGAGTCATGCCTGTCTATTCCGGCAGGATTGTACTGAATGGCTTCGACGTCATGGAAAATCCTATTCAGGCAAAGGAAATAACTGGATATCTGCCGGAAAATGCCCCTCTTTATCCGAATATGACTGTAAGAAGTTTTTTGAAATATGCCGGACGCATGCATGGTATATCCGGCAGGGATCTTCCGAAAAAGCTGGAACTCGCAGTACACCGTTGTGCTCTTACGCAGGTTATGGATGAAGAAATTGATTCTCTTTCCAAAGGGTATAAAAGACGCGTATGCCTTGCGCAGGCGATTATTCATGAGCCCCAGATTCTGGTCATGGATGAACCTACGGATGGCTTGGATCCCAATCAGAAAAGAGAAATTCGCAATCTAATCAATATTCTCAGAAATGATACGGCTATTATCATATCAACCCATATTCTGGAAGAAGTTGAAGCGGTATGCAACCGAGTGGCGTTGCTTTGCCGCGGGAAAAAAATTTTTGATGGCAGTACGAATGAATTTGAAAAACTATCGGGACAAATCGGTACTGTTTCTGTATCCGTTGCGCCTGAAAGCTGGGAAAAGGCATCCGGCTGTTTTTCAAAAGATTTCGGCTGGACGTTGAAGATTACCGGTACGGAGTTTCGCTTCTGCTGCAATTTGAATCAAGAGAAAACAGATGAACTTATTGCCCGTATTCAAACACTTGCTGAAGCAGAAAACATTCATTTCAGCAGACAGCCGCAGACAGTCCCTGCAAAACTGGATGATATTTTTGCAGAACTCACAGGTGCAGACAATTCTCATGAGGGAAGGACGGAACCCATAAGATGAAAAAGATTTTATTTATAGCTCAACGGGAATTCCTGTCACTCCTGGCAGCACCAACTGCCTGGATTTTTTTGATCATCTACCTTGTTCTCTGCGGACTTGTTTCCTTTGTCTTCAGCGATATAATTTCTATGGGCCAGGCGGAACTTTCACCTTTTTTCGGATGGATGCCCTGGATCTTCATGGT
The DNA here is from genome assembly GCA_949290385.1 of uncultured bacterium. Classification (GTDB taxonomy): domain Bacteria; phylum Verrucomicrobiota; class Lentisphaeria; order Victivallales; family UBA1829; genus CASERY01. The sequence continues at coordinate 49,125 of CASERY010000145.1, forward strand.
GGTGATTCCAGCGCTGGGAATGCCTCTCTGGTCGGAAGAACGCAAATCAGGAACTTTTGAACTGGCACTTTCCTATCCTGCAAACATTGTACAATTTGTTCTGGGAAAATATCTTGCCGGTCTTGCCGTGCTTTTGATTGCACTGTTTCTTACGGCGGGCATACCTGTCACAATTATACTGCTGGGAGAACCAGACATGGGCGCTGTCTTCTGCGGCTATGCCGGGGCCTTTCTTATTGGTGCGGTATTCCTGTCAGTATCGTGTTTTTGTTCGGCTGTTTCAAAGAGCCAGACAGCAAGCTATCTACTCTCACTCTTTATCTGTGCTGCACTTGTCTTTTCAGGATGGGACCGAGTCAGTGAAATGATGAGTCTTTATCTGGCCCCGTTTATCTGCCGCCTGCTTTCCTATTGTGCTGTGATTCCGCATTATCAGGCATTCCAGAGGGGAATTCTTGACTCATCAGAAGTTCTTTATGCCTTGGCCATGACGGCACTTTTCCTTTTCTGCACCAGGTCCGTTCTGCTTTTTTCAGCATCAGGATCAGGCAGTATTTTCAACCGGGGAACCCTTTCAGACCGTTACACACTGAAAAAAATCGGAAAGGTCCTTGTTTCAATTCTTCTAGCTATCTACAGCTTTTTCTGTATTACTTATTTTACCGGCACCTTTCATTTTATGTTGGACTGCACTGAAGACAAGGCTTATTCTCTTTCTGCTCTGTCCAAAGCAATTGCCGCAGATCTGGAAAAACCTGTTGTTATTCGTTTTTATACCAGTCCGGCTGGTGGAAACATGCCCAAAGAATATCAGCTGTATTCATCCCGCATTGAATGGCTTTTAAAGGAATTCGCAGATGCATCCAATGGCAAGCTCGAATTGCAGATTATTCAGCCTGAAAGTGATTCGCTCGACGAAGAAGCCGCTTTTGCAGAAGGTGTTCGGCAGGTGCAGAATCCCAATGGGGATCGTTTCTTTCTTGGAATATCCGTATCCTGTTATGCCAAAACTGCAGCGATTCCGTTTCTGTCTCCAAGGCAGGAGAATCTGTTGGAATATGAACTTGTCAGAGCTGTTTTAAATGCTACTGGTGGAGAAAAAAAGATTGTTGGTGTTCTCAGTGCATTTCCTGTTCTTGGACAAAAAGCAAATCCGACCGAAAACCAGAAAGCTGCCGCTCGATGGACCTTTCTAGAAGAAGCGTCCAAGGACTATTATTTCCTTGAACTGCCTTTTGATATAGCAGAAATTCCGAGTGAACTTTCTGCACTGCTCATCTTCCATCCGGCTGGAATTTCCAGTAAAACCCTTTATGCTGTAGACCAGTATCTTTTGCGGGGCGGGAATATCGGCATTTTCCTGGATCCAGACTCAGCCTATGCAAGAGCGAATATTGCCAGAGACTATTCCATGCTGAACAAACAGACTTCGGATCTGGGACCTCTTCCCGAGGCCTGGGGCATTCAGTATGATCCCAATGTACTTGCGGCAGATATGATCTTCAAACTGGACAGAATTGCACGCAATGGAACACGGCAAGTGATTCCTACTGTTCTGAATATCGGGCCTCAGGGAATCAACCGGAATCTGCCATTTTTGCAAGCACTCTCTGCAATGCGTATGAATTTCACAGGAGCATTTCCTCTGAAGGAACAGAAGCCTGACCTTGTTTATGAGCAACTCCTCCATACGACAGAACAAGCTGAACTTGTATCAGTCAACGATATGCCGGAAAAAATTTTTGCAGAATACCAGAGCAAAAAGGCAGGAGATCCGACGGTAAAAGAATATCCATTAGCCTGGAGAATCTCCGGTCTTTTTCCATCTGCCTATCCTTCAGGATCTCCGGATGCTGCCGGGCATTATACATACCCGCACCTGGCAAAAGCAGAAAAAAGCGGACAGGTCTTTCTGCTGGGAGATACCGATATGCTCTTTCATGATGCCATTGTCCAGCCTTTTACGGACGAGTTCAATCAAGTTGAAGTCATTCGGATCAATGACAACCTGACTTTCTTCCAGAATATCATGGAAGAACTGACTCATTCTCCACAGCTGGCAGTGCTCCGAAGCCGTATTCCGATGAACCGCCCGTTGACGAAGGTCAATGAAAGTAAGCTGAAGGCTGATTTGAAATATAAAGATCAGATTCTTGCGCTTGGAAGCGATTTCAGCCGTATGCAGAAACAGGTTGAAATCCTTAATAAATATCTTGTAGCTATGGGCGGAGAATAGAATCTTACTCCAGAACAGCAGAAGATACTCAAGACATTCAATAAAAAACGACAGGATTTTATCCGTGCCGGCAAAGAAATCCGCATGCAGTTAAAAACTGAATTGGATTCTTTAAACAACCAGGTCCGGAAAATCAATATTGTCTATATTCCTTTGTGCGTTGCCCTGATCGGGATCTTGTGGTCTGTCAGCAGACGCATATCCTGGAAAAGGAGGAAAAACTCATGACAAAAACTCCATTGAGCACTTTCAACGCAAACCACACTCTTATTAGAAAAACAATCCGCAAATATCAGGCTGTTTTCTGTCTTGCGGTAGTCACATTGCTGGCTCTCATTGCATACGGCTATAATCGGCAGCACTCGTCAGAAAAAAATTCATCCAGATCCATTTCAGCCAAAATGCCGGCATTCAGACCCGCAGATGTGAAAAAAATTGTTGTTGGGACAGAACTGGATCACCAGACCATTACCATTTTCTTTCAAGATGGACTCTGGCGCGTGGCTGAACGCGGCAACGCACAGGCCGACACATCTTTTATCGCCAGTTTTCTGGAGGACCTTTCCAACATCAAACCCCTGAAAGAGATTGATTACATTCCGGAAAGCGATACCCTCCAGTCCCTGAATCTTCTTGATAAACAGGTTACCAAGGATGGGAAAAATGTCAATATTCCCGGAATCAAACTGACTCTTTATGATGAAAGTAATCAAATTCTTCTAGATATGACACTTGGAATGGGGCATATCCGTCCCGGATCTGATCCTGTTGAATATTCTCAGATTGATGGTCGTTATGTCCTGGTAAAGAATGCTGAAGGGACAGATCATCCTCCTGTTTTCCTGATTGGAGATTCTCTCCAGAACTGTATCCCATCTTAGCAGGTCTGGCTGGAAAAATTAAAAATTTATAAGGTGCAGGAACTTCTGCACATGCGCTATTTCAAGTTCCATAAAGATCAAGCTCCGGAAATGGTCTGGTGGGTCTGTTCCAATCCGCAGGACGGCAGTTATTATATGATGTATCCTTAGGGGGAAAAGCTTTCCATGCAGGAACTCTCCCAAAAGATTCAGGTTCTTGGTGCCCCATTCAGTCTTGATATTGAAATGCCGGACCCGAACGGAGAGAAAATGGTGCCGGCATTCACAGACGGAATTCAGATTGTTTTAAATAATGGAATGGTCTATTCGTTGAAACTGGTTAAACTTGAAAGTGGCAAGATGCTTGCATCCATGGATATACAATTCTTTCCGAAGGCCATGAAACAACTTTATGGGGAAACCGATGAACAGTTTGAAATAAGAAAAAAACAGCAGACTGAACGTTTTGAATTTGAAAAACAGGCATTTCAAGATAAAATATTTATTGTACGCAACGATTTGATTGACCTTCTTGGGTCAATTCCAAAATAACAAGATAACCCAGAACTTATTTCTCAGTATTTTCATTTCAAGGTCCCATTATGATACAGCAATCTTCCTCTAAAAATCACCCGTTCATCCCTGTGGCACTGACGATTGCCGGTAGTGATTCCGGAGGAGGCGCAGGAATCCAGGCGGATCTTCGGACCTTTTCTGCCTTCGGGGTTTTTGGAACTTCGGCCATTACCGCACTGACATCCCAGAATCCACAAGGTGTCTACAGAGTGGATCCATCTTCTCCGGAATGTGTCAAAGCTCAAATCAATGCGGTTTTTGCGGCATTTCCAGCAGCTTAGCTGAAAACCGGAATGCTTTTTTCCAGTGAAATTATTGAAGCTGTAGCAGCATCCCTTGAGACGGTAAAAATTCCAGTTGTAGTTGATCCAGTCATGGTGGCCACAAGCGGCGCAAAGTTATTGCGGGATGATGCTTTGGCGCTTCTCCAGCAAAAAATCTTTCCGCTGGCAGATTGGCTTACCCCGAATATCCCGGAAGCTGAATACCTGACCGGATTAAAAATTCACGATGAAGATACATGCTGGGCTGCAGTGAAATCCATTTCAGAAAAATGGCATACATCCGTTATACTCAAAGGAGGACATGCGGAAAATCCCCAAATGGCCAACGATTATATCCAGACTGTTTCCGGAAAGCGTTTTCTCCTCAGCGCTGAACGCATCCAGATCCAGCCTTATGCTTCTCACGGAACCGGTTGTACCCTGAGTGCGGCAATGACCGCATTAATCGCCCTGGGGAAGGATGTTCCGGAGATATTAACTGAGGCAAAAACTTTTGTTCTGGAATCGCTGAGGCAGTCCAGATTCGCCGGAACTGAAGAAAATCAGATCCATGTCATGTTTCCGCCTCAAAAAACGGAATCTCATGTTGAAATTTTTGAACGGTGAAAAACGTGATCCCTTCTATTTATTCTTTAAAATACGGAATGCTTGCAGCGGTTCTGTGTTGTCTGTTTTTCATCGGACTACTGTATCCTGCGTCAGGATACGCAGCAAGAAAGCAGACAAAGAGTACCCAAAACACCTCCGCACAAAAAAAGACTGCCAGTCCTCGTCCCATTCGCTATGTGACCATGAATGGCCGAAAATATGTCAACATGCGCGATGTGGCGGCATACTACAAACTGACATTTGCCTTCAATAAAAAAGGGGCTGTCTTTTATGGAAACAATACTCGGGTAGAGTTCGTATATAATAAACGCGCTGGAGTCATCAACAAGGTAAATGTTACCTACCTTTTTCCCATGATTGTTAAAAATGGGACTGGATATCTCTCCGAAATTGATTTTCAGACAGTACTGCAGCCCGTACTTCAGAAAAAACTTCAAAAAAGACATCCTCTCAAAACTATTATGATTGATCCAGGACATGGCGGAAGCGACCCTGGAGCCAAAGGACCTGTGAAATCTGAGAAGCAGGTCAACCTTGAAATTTCAAAAAAACTGCAGAAGGCATTGGAGGCACTTGGGTTCGAAGTTATCATGACACGAACAGGAGATACATTCCCTTCTCTGCAGGATAGATCTAAACTTTGTCAAAAAATCAAGCCGGATCTTTATATCTCCATACATTGCAATTCTTCTGAAAACAAAACGGTGAAAGGCATTGAGACCTTTTTAATGACTCCCTGCGGCGCCCCCTCTTCCTCTGACTCAAAACCCCAGTTGATAAAGACCGAAGTTAATGAATTCGACCAGAATAGCTACCGTTTGGCATATGAAGTGCAGAAGGCTCTTATTAAAAATTTCCCAGGCACCTCAGACAGAGGTGTTAAACATGCCCGTTTCTACGTTCTGAAAAATGCCACCTGCCCTGCAATCCTTATAGAGACAGGCTTTATATCCAATCCTCAGGAAGGCAAAGAAATGGCGTCTGACCTCTATCAGGTAAAAGTTATGGATGCCATTTTAAATGGCATGGCGGAATATCTTTCAACAATCAAACGGGATTAAAGGTATTTTATTCTGCGGTATTTTTTTCATTCAGTCATGCAGAATAAATTCAAGAAGCGCCAGAAAAAAATCTGCATTTTGCATTTTTTCTAATTTTTGGGCTTCTTTTTTTATATCTCGGCTGTACCATGCAAAGAAACACTTCAAATTTTGGAACAGATTAAATTACAGGCTAAGGATGTTTTTTTCTGTCCTTTTGATTTTTCAAAGAATCCGTTATATTATTGTATATCAAAATATGGAAAAATATAGATAGTTCCCTCCAATATTAATACTCTTTTATTCAATATATGATCTTTAAGAACCGCTTTATTCAGCGAAGATAGAAAATACCTGGTAGAGCCTTTGTTTCACTGCTGGTTTGTTTTCAGGCAAAATCTTCATTCAAACATCTTTTCTTTATTTGAGAGAATATTTTCCAAAAGTTTTTCCCTAAAAATTTCTGTTAAACATGAAAATTCTTGAATACAGCTTCCGCTTCCATAATTTCATCCCGTGCAGGAAGAGGAGTATCTTTCAACTCAAAAGGTATGTTCAGTTTTTCCCATTTTGAAGCCCCCATTTTATGAAAAGGAAGCAGCTCCACTCTTTCCACACACCGATAAGGCTCAAGGAAGTGGCGGAGATCCTGAAGAAGATTCATTTTTAAAGTGATTCCAGGAACAAGCACATGGCGGATCCACACACGTTTTGATTTTTTTTCACAATAATCCAAAACTGCCAATTCATGACTGTTCCCCTGCCCTGTAAGGCTTTTACAAAGATCCGAATCCAACGCTTTAATATCCAGCAAAAGCATATCAGCCGCATCAATGACCGGAGCAGAAACATCCAACGGCAGACTTCCTGCCGTATCTAATGCTGTATGGAATCCGGCATTCCGGCAGGCATTCAGCAAAGCCAAAGCGAACTCACCCTGAGCTAAAGGCTCTCCGCCGGAAAGAGTCACTCCTCCAGAAAGGAAATTTCTGCAGGAATTAATTTTCTGCAGAATTTCTTCCACCGTATACTCATTTCCAGCAGAAAATGTCCAGGTATCCGGATTGTGGCAATAACGACAGCGCAGAGGACAGCCTTGAAAAAAAACAATATATCGGACACCGGGACCATCCACCGTTCCAAAACTCTCAAAAGAATGGATCCGTCCTCTGCACTGTATCATCTCTTATTCAATCCTTCCCTGCATCAGAATTTTGAATGAAACGTTCTGGTTACTACATCCATTTGCTGTTCACGAGTCAGTTTGATGAAGTTGACGGCATAGCCGGAAACACGAACCGTCAGCTGTGGATATTTTTCAGGATGATCCATGGCATCCAGCAATGTCTCGCGGTTCAGGACATTTACATTTAAATGATGTCCGTTTTCTTTAAAATATCCGTCAAGAAGCGTAATTAAATTTGCCTGCTGATCCGCCATGTTCTTACCCAGGGCATCTGGCACAATGGAGAATGTGTAGCTGATGCCGTCCTCAGAATAGTCATATGGCAGCTTCGCTACGGACTTCAAAGAGGCTACTGCTCCATTGGTATCACGACCATGCATAGGATTCGCTCCGGGGGCAAAAGGCTGACCAGCTTTGCGTCCATCGGGCGTGGAAGCGGTTTTTTTGCCATACATGACGTTTGAAGTGATCGTAAGAATAGACATGGTGGGTTTTGCTCCGCGGTATGTAATATGCTTTTTAAGCTTATTCATGAAGTCTTCCACAATTTTGACAGCAATCTGGTCAACGCGGTCATCGTTGTTTCCGTATTTTGGGAAATCGCCTTCCACCTCAAAATCGTATGCCAGTCCCTGCTCATTGCGAAGCGGTTTGACTTTTGCATAGCGAATAGCAGAAAAACTGTCCGCAAGGACCGAAAGCCCCGCAATACCACCTGCCATCGTCCGCAGGATTTTTTCATCATGGAGAGCCATTTCAATGCGTTCATAGCAATATTTGTCATGCATATAATGGATGACATTCAAGGTATCCATGTACAGCTTCGCAAGCCATTCGGTTGCCTGGTCATATGCAGCCATGACCTTGTCATAATCCAGAATTTCATCGGTAAGGACAGGCATTACCGGTCCCGTCTGTTTGCCTTCATGCATGACATCACGTCCGCCGTTAATTGCAAACATCAATGCTTTTACCAGATTGCATCTCGCACCAAAGAACTGCATCTGTTTGCCAATGCGCATAGCGGAGACGCAGCAGGCGATTCCGTAGTCATCTCCAAATTTCAAACGCATCAGATCATCATTTTCATACTGGATTGCAGATGTTTTGATGGAAATTTCAGAACAGAAATGTTTGAAATTTTCGGGGAGTTTTTCACTCCAAAGAACCGTAAGATTGGGTTCCGGCGCAGGACCAAGATTAATCAAAGTATGGAGAAAACGATAGGCCATCTTGGTAACCATATGCCGTCCATCCTGAGACATGCCGCCAATGGAGGCCGTCACCCAGGTTGGATCTCCCGAAAAGATTTCATCATAGGCGGGAACACGCAGGAAACGGACAATACGCAGTTTCATGATGAAATGATCCACCATTTCCTGAATTTCAGTTTCCGTATATTTCCCGGACTTCAGATCCCGCTCCTAATAACAGTCCAGAAATGCCGTAATGCGGCCAATGGACATGGCTGCACCATTCTGTTCCTTAACCGCTGCCAAATATCCGAAATACAGCCATTGAATTGCTTCCTTAACATCCGTTGCGGGTTTGGATATATCAAATCCATACTTGGCAGCCATTTCTTTCAGTTCGCCAAGCGCCCGGATCTGTTCTGAAAGTTCTTCACGCTCACGGATGATTTCTTCACTCATGTAATCGCTGACACAGTTGGTTTTTGCGATTTTCTTCTGTTCAATCAGGAAATCGACTCCGTAAAGAGCAACCCGACGGTAGTCGCCAATAATGCGTCCACGGCCGTAAGCATCCGGGAGTCCGGTAATAATACCCGCATGACGTGCCAGTTTCATTTCATCGGTATATGCATCAAAAACTCCGTCATTATGAGTCTTGCGGTACTTGAATACATTGGCTACCTGAGGATCCATATCACGTCCGTAGACTTCCAGCTGTTTCTGAACCATGCGGAAGCCGCCAAAGGGCATAATGGCGCGTTTAAGAGGCGCGTCTGTCTGCAAACCTACAATTTTTTCGAGATCACGGTTGATGTATCCCGCATTATGCGATGTAATGGTAGAAATGGTATGTTCATCAATATCATATACATTTCTACGTTCACGCTCCACCTTCATCATATCCTGGAGCTGTTTCCAGAGCCTGACGGTAGCTTCCGTGGGGCCCTGCAGAAAAGATTTATCTCCATCATACGGCGTATAATTCCTCTGAATGAAATCCCGTACGTTGATTTCCTTCGACCAGTCGCCAGAAATAAAATTCATTTTGCAAAACCTTTTTTTAAAATGTTTTGTTGATTTATATTACAGCATAAATCTTTCTTGTTTCACCGATCAGGCATATTATTCATTCCATTCGGAAAAACAAAAAAGCAGTCATATCCTGCGTAAAGGATACAACTGCCCAGACGGTCGACATATATGCCAATCTTTTTGCTCCCCTGTGGTAACTCACATAATCCGTCAGTCGCAAAAAGAAGTATTTCCTTCTATTACATTACAACCGGACGTCAAAATGTCAACATAAAAGCTGGAAAATTTTTATAATTTCTTAAAAAGAATCTATTTATTTTTAATTAATTATATGATTTTAAAGAACATTTCTCAAAAAATCAATCAATCTGTATCTCTAAATAAAATGCTTTCTTACTTCCGTTGTTTCAAGCATCAACATTCTGCAGCCTAAAACGGATCTCATACTTTACATGAATTGAATAAATCTTTCTCCATAAGGAAGAGAATCAGATAAAAAACAAAACGCCTTTAATTCTGGAAAACAATCCAGCTGTTTTCAGGGCGATTCCCAAGCAAAATAAAAAAAAGGACAGTCCAAGTTCTCACCAGGACTGTCCAGAAGGGGAAAAAACAGATATGGCTTTTAGAAAACCTTTTTATTTTTCTCCAGATTTCCCTGTCTTTCCGGAATACTTCATCAGCCAGCATCCGACCAAGGCCGTAAGCGGAGCCACCAGGACCAATCCGATACTTCCCACAAGAGTCTTGACAATCTCAGGAACCATATAAGGATAATTCAGAATGTCAGTCATCAGAACTCCTTCCGCCTGAAAAGACATCATCAGGGTCAGGTATCCACCACAATAGGCAAGGAGCAAAGTCGTCGACATGGTGCCAACTACACTTTTGCCGATTCGCAATCCGGAAGCAAGAAGCTCCCTTCTTGAAATATCAGGCTTGTGGTAAACAAGTTCTCTCATGCCTGCTGAAACATCCATTCCCAGATCCATCACCGCTCCTGATGATGCCAGAAACAGCTAACCGATAAAAAGATCTGTCATATTCAGATATTCATATCCTGCAAAATACAGTGCCTGCGAGCGCGTCATTACCGCTCCATTGACATTCAACAGAACCGTAAAGACCTTGGCCATGGCACAGCTGCACAGCACGCCTAAAAACGCACCCAGAAATGCAGTCCATCCTTTCACGCCGAATCCGGCGACTGCAAAGATAATAATAGCACAAAGGAGGCAGACCGCAATCAGAGAAATCCAAATAGGACTGTAGCCTTTCAGGCATAATGGAACCAGAAGCTGCCAGATAACCACACAGGAAAAAATAAAAGTCAGCAACGCCTTGAGTCCGGTGAATCCGCCAAAAACAAGAAGCAGCTATGCAAAAAGGAGGAAAAGAACAACCTCGTAATGAATCCTGTAATAATCCTGAGCAATGACGTATAACTGAGGTGAGCCATCCGGATTAATTCCGTCCGTGGTCACAGCGATCTGGATTTCATCCCCGGCTTTGAAAATCGTATCCAGTTCAATCTGCGACCGGAGCATATTCATGGCAAGGACTTCCATTCCAGCATACGGTCCAGTTTTAATCCGCACTGTGCAGCGCTGTTCTCCCATCTAAAGGGGACCGTTCTGAATCACAAAGGAATTATCTACGGAAAGGACTTCTGCCCGTTCCCGGACTCCTGCGATTTTATTGTGAGGAATACTCAGAGAGTAATGTTCATTCACAATATCCACTGCAAAAATTGCAAGAATAACCATTGCAGAGGACAACAAATGACTCCGGTTCTGAGAAAAGAAATTCAGAAATCCATGAATCCATCTGTTTTTTACAGTTCCTTCGTCTGCTGCAAATTCCCCGAAGAACTTTCCATACAGAAGTACTGCATAAACCAGGAAAAACAGCATAAAGAAACAGGGAATGATCCATCTGGATGGCATAAAAGTTATAGCATTGTCCAGTTCGGAAAGTCCGGCCTATGTACAGAAGAAAACAAAAGCGACCGTCTACAGATCGCTTTTGTTTAATTTCAGAAAAGCGGTTAATTTTTTCATTGCTTTTCTCAAATATTTCAATTATTTGGCTTCAAAAATCTTGCGCAGGTTTTTCGCAATATCGGTATTGTCAGAGATATTGCCGAAAAGCATGGAATTGACTCCATAGGCAGAGGTTGCCACCGGCATTGCAGAATGGTGGAAAGAGGCCCATGCAAGACCGGACTTATTGGAAACCAAGTGGGTCGCTGTAATCATCAGAGGATCATATCCACCATACATGACTCCCTTGCTTTCTGTGGGAGCATATTCCTTGTTATAGCCCATGGAACGATCAAAGGCGGCCTGAAGCTTGGATACTTCATAATCAGAAAGCACCATGTTTCCATTTTCCGGCTTGACTCCATTTTCCGGATCCGGGAAGATCAGACCAAATGTATCCGTGATATAGGGTTTCATGTCGTCAAAAGTCAGCACGATGCCGTCTTTTTTCGCTTCATCTTTGATTTCCTTGAACTCATTGCTTGCGCGCCAGAGAGTCTTCTTCTGCCCCTCAATATTTTTCAGATAAAGAGCATAACCTGTTCCGGAAAAGCCCAGCGTCAATGCACCAGTTTCATGGTCCCCTGTAACTACGATCAATGTTTCATCCGGATGTTTCAGGGCAAAATTGTAAGCTACCTGAACAGCTTCATCCAAGGCTGTCAGTTCCGCAATGGTTCCTGCGGCATCATTGGCATGCGCAGTCCAGTCAATCTTGCCGCCTTCTGTCATAATGAAAAATCCATTGGGATTGTCCAGAACTTCAATAGCTTTCGCTACATTCATGGCAAGTGTAATATCATCGGGCTCTTCGTCCATAGCATAGAAACAGGTGTCTTCTTCTGCAAGATGCGGATTCTTTACATAAATCGGAGTAGCAGAACCAGCTCCAATTTCCGCAAATTTTTCCGGAGAATCGACAATGGTAAAGCCGTTTTCTTTCAGAAGATCATACATATCTTTCTGATCTTCCTTTCCATAAATCCACCAGCCCTTCTCGTTGACAGTGATACGGCCCTTATTGTCGTAGATTCCGCCGCCGGCAAAGAATTCAAATCCGGAATTGATCATGTCACCGGCAATTTTGTAGTATTCTCCGCGGTTTTTCTGATGCGAATAGAAACCTCCAGGTGTGGCATGATTCATGGATGTTGTTGTAACAATTCCAATTTTTTTACCGCTTTTATGGGCCACTTCAGAAACCGATTCAACGGGCTCTTTATTAATGTCCATGCCAATAGCTCCGCTGTAAGTTTTTACACCGGTAGCCATGGCTGTGGCTGAAGCTGCAGAATCGGTGATCAGGGAATCAGCAGAATAGGTTGTAGCATATCCCTGAACGGGGAAAGAATTCATGCACAATCCTTCGCCTGTCATTTCCTTTAGGTAGAAATCTGTGACCATTCTTTGAGGAGTGGCCATACCGTCTCCAATAAAGAGGAAAACATATTTTACGGGTTTTACTTCCGGTTCTTCCGCCTGCGCCTGACCGCAGAAGGAAAAAACCGCAGCAGCAGATGCCACAGCTGCCAACAGGAATTTTTTGAATTTCAACATAACATTAATCCTTTTCTTTGTTGTTGTGTTGCTTGGTTTTATCTTTAATCCTATGATTTATAACGCATATTCCCGGTAGACAAGGCCGCTTTTTATTTCCATAAAAAGATAAAGAAGCAGCCAGAAATATTCGTCTATTGTTGAATATAGTGAAACGCAAATGAAAAACAATCGTTTTTTTCGAGAACTAAGCTTC
>CASERY010000146.1 GCA_949290385.1 uncultured bacterium
AGAAATAAAAATCTTTGGAAGAATATCACTTCCTCCTGCAAATTTCAATTTTTTCCTGTCACTGTTCCTTTGTTTATAACAGAGTTTCAACGCAAATAAAACCTTCCTCCTGTCCGTTCAGACCGATGAATCCTTTTGAATTTATGCGAGAATATGATATATTACCGACTGCCGGCATTGACCGGCCGGATCAAATGGATGAATGAAGCATCCTTAACACAATGAATGGGTGAATACATGAAAGCCGTCATCAGCGTTATCGGGCGGGATTCCGTGGGAATCATCGCAAAAGTCAGTAAAGCATGTGCCGATTACGGAGTGAATATTCAGGATATTTCTCAGACTGTGCTGAATAAATACTTCTCCATGATTATGATTGCCGACATTGACGGGATTACAGTTCCGTTCAATGATTTTGTGGATGTCATGACCGAACTCGGCCATTCATCCAATCTTGAAATCCGGACTATGCATGAGGAAATCTTCAACTCCATGCACCGTATTTAATCAATTTCCGAAAAAACTTGAAAAACTTGAATCTGATACGGAAAATCCAGACAGATTGCCGTGTTTTTTCAGGGAAGCAACCTAAATATGCCGTTTATGCAGGGGAACAGATAATCCATGCTTGACACAAAAGATATTTTTGAAACCATTAATATGATCCATGAAGAATGTCTGGATATCCGGACCATTACCATGGGCATATCCCTTTACGACTGCCAGAGTGACGACGAAACCCGTCTTTGCACCAAAATCTATGATAAAATCATGAACAGTGCCAGGGACCTGGTCAAGACTGGAGAATCCATCGAGAAAAAGTATGGAATTCCCATTATCCATAAGCGTGTTTCTGTAACACCGATTGCCCTTATGTCCGGCGGAGTCAGTCATGACGGAGTCGTACGTATTGCCAAAACGCTGGATAAAGCAGCCCATGAGCTTGGCATTAATTTCATTGGAGGCTTCAGTGCCCTGGTGCAAAAAGGCTTCACCCATGGAAGCCGGACACTGATCGATGCCATTCCGGAAGCACTTGCCCACACAGAATTTGTCTGTTCCTCCGTCAATGTTGCCTCAACCAAAGCAGGAATCAACATGGATGCCGTGGCTGAAATGGGCAAAATCATTCGTGAAACAGCCTATCTCACGCGGGACCGGGGATCTATCGGATGCGCAAAACTCGTTGTATTTGCCAATGTCCCGGAAGACAATCCTTTCATGGCCGGAGCCTTCCACGGAATCGGCGAACCGGAAACAGTCATCAATGTCGGGGTTTCCGGTCCGGGGGTTGTGGCTTCCGCCATCCGCCGGGCGGGAAATTGCAATCTGTCCGAACTTGCGGAGCTCATTAAAAAAACGGCCTTCAAGATCACCCGTGTTGGACAGCTTGTAGCAAGAGAAGCCGCCGATCAGCTTCATGTTCCATTCGGCATTGTGGACCTTTCGCTGGCACCGACTCCGGCCATAGGAGATTCCGTAGCCTATATTCTGGAATCCATGGGGCTGGAGAAGTGCGGATGTCATGGAACCACTGCAGCATTGGCTATGTTGAACGATGCGGTGAAAAAAGGCGGGACCATGGCCTCTTCTCATGTTGGCGGACTTTCCGGAGCATTCATTCCTGTTTCTGAGGACGCAGGCATGATTGCCGCTGCAAAATGCGGAGCCTTAACGCTTGAAAAGCTCGAAGCCATGACTGCGGTCTGTTCTGTAGGTCTTGATATGATCGCCATTCCCGGCGATACAGATGCCAACGTCATTTCCGGCATTATTGCCGATGAAATTTCCATAGGCGTAGCCAATACAAAAACGACGGCAGTACGTGTTATTCCGGCATACGGGTGCAAAGTAGGCGACTGTGTCAGCTTCGGCGGACTTCTGGGAGAAGCCCCGGTCATGGCAGTCAAGACGGAATCCCCTGCTGTCTTTATTGGACGAGGCGGACGGATCCCGGCTCCGATTCACAGCCTGAAAAACTGATTTTTATAAACAGTTCTTTTTTTCAGGGAAGCGAGATCCTTTATCTCTCTCCTGAAAACATTGATTCATTCCACAAAAAATCCATCCGTTTCAAAAAGACCCGGATGGATTTTTTGTACCTCCTTTTTAAGTTCCTCTCCTTTTTTGCAAACCCGGCACAGCAAGCATAAAATCTCTGACGGGTTCAATTTTGGCATCTGCTTTCTGGAACAAATCACCTTTCTCCTGTACTCTTCAAAGTACGACACTGTATGACCATTCACAATGCAAACCTTCGTGGTGGTATCATCCCCCGGAATCTTTATGAATCAAAACCTTCATATTCCTTGAAAAAAAAGTGCGACTGCCTGATTTTTATGGCAGACAGCCGCACCATTTCCCCCCTCCGGAATTTATACCCGGATTCAAATACGGCAGGTCATTCCGTATTGATTTCTCCCCACCTGAAACTGTATGTATCCTTCCTTTTTTACCATTCAATCTTCATAATCATTCCAGCTACTGATGTATCATCAGACAGCCCGCTGTCCAGTTTCACCCTGTTTCCAGACAACTGGCATACAACTCAAATTTCAATTTGCTCAAGTTGTAAAAAAAACATATTATCCACCACCAACGCTTTCGTCTAACCGGCAGCAGCAGCTCTTTCCCGTTTTTTCAGCCAGGATTAAAAGAGGCTCTATTAAAACAGCATTTTTAATTTCTGTGCTGTATCCTCTGCCAAAGCCAAATCCGGCAGAGTCAAATTCGGAAGACGGCTGAATGGAACCATTTCTGCAGTAAGCGGACCCGTATATCCCGCCTATTTCAACGCTTTCTTTACTTCTTCAAAAGGAACTGCCCCGGAAAGCAGATCATCGCCAAAACCATGGAGTCCTCCGGCACAGTCGCTCTCCATGAAATTTTTAACATGAATAGCTTTAATTTTTTTCCCAAGAATCTCTATGTAATCCTGGGGCCGGGCAAACAAGCAGCAGTTGCCCAGGTCAAAATACATTCCTACCCGATCCGAATGAAACTCGGACAGATAAAAATGCCACTCCATCGGAGACAGCACAAAGCGGTTCCAAACATTTTCCAGTGCAATATTCACCTGCAAATCTTCCGCCATCGGCTGTAGCTCTCTGATAGAGCGGATCGATGCCTCCCAAACCGTCTTGTAACTGAGAACCGGCCGAGACTCATCCCATGCCACCCGAGTAGCACCCGGCACAACCAGAATGGATTCTGCGCCTATCCATGAGGCTATTCTGAGATATTTTCTGGAAAAATCCAGAGCCTGCTGCCGTTCCGCCTCATTATCGGTTCCCAGAGAACATCCCCAGTAAAAACCGGTTGCCAGCGTACGAAGTCCAATCTTTCTGGACTCTGCATAGGCAGCTATTTTTCTGCATTCCATCTCAGGGATATCCGGACTGAGCACGTCCCCCACGGTCAGTTCAACGCCGTCCAGTCCCTGCTTTTCTGCGAAATTAATCAGTTCATAAGGGGTCTTCTCTCCGGAAAATCCGCCAAAGACCCAGTAGTTCAGAGCCTTATACATAATTCACCTCAATTTGTTTCTGAGTATCCACAGACTCAATTTCAGCCATTGCCACGGAGACAGCATCAAAAATAGACTGCGGTGTCTGATACTTGTCCGGCATAATTCCATCTCGCACACATTTCACGAAATAATCCAGTTCCACATGCCATCCGGTGGGCAAAGCTTCAACATTCAACTCCGGAGTCTCGGTCTTCCCGCAGGTCCAGTAAATGTGATATCCGGAAGCATCCATCTTCAAAGTAGCCTTTTCACAGACAATTTCAAAACTCATCTCGAACGGCACACCCTTTGCCGCACACCAGCCGCCTTCAGCAGTAACAAACTTTCCATCCGGATAAACGTAATGCGTAAATATATGATCAATACCACGGTCGCTTACGACGCCCCGGATACCGCAACTCTGCACTTTTTCAGGACGTCCGAAGAAATGACAGATCGCATCGGTATCATGCATGTGCATATCCAGGGCGGCGCCTCCCGATCGTTCATCCAGCATAAACCAGTTCTGCCATGAATTTCCGTTGATATCCGGAGAAAGTCTTCTGAAGGAAGCCGTTTTCACTTTTCCAACGGCACCTGAATTGATCATTTGTCTTGCATGAACATATTCCGGCCAGGCACGAATGCACATGCCCACATTAAAATAGGTTTCAGCAGATTCCACAGCCTTTTGAATTTCCTTGAGCTGCTCTAGGTTTCTGCAAAGAGGTTTTTCGCAGAAAACATGCTTTTTCGCCTTCAATGCTGCAAGGGTCAATGCGGCATGATCCGGAGTAGGCACGCACAGATCAATAATGTCGACATCTGCCTCCTCAATGAGCTTTTTTGCATCATCGTATACGGCGATTCCATTCAGATCCAAAGTCTTTGCACTGTCCCCTCCACTGATGTTTCCTACGACCTTGCTGATATCCCCGCGGCGTTTGTCAGGATCCACATCCGCAACAGCCGTAACTCTCACGCCAGGCAGATTTTTATAAATTCCATAATGAGTGGTTCCCATGAAACCCAGCCCGACCAACCCTACTTTGATTTCACGCATCCTTTTGATCCTTTCCTATAATGTCTTCATTTGTAATTATACAGACAGAACCCCGCAAAAAAAATGGAATTTCCGGCATCTTATTGGATTTTCTGGCAAATTGTGCTATTTTTTCTCTAAAAACAGGATATTTATCGATGAAAGAAGACTTTTCCTTTGAATTGCTGCTGCGGGATGAAGTTCAGCATCTGCTGGACAGCTTTGCAGCATTAATGAAAGTGCAGGCAGTCTTTTTCGCCGCCGACGGTCGCATTCTCAAACGCGGACGCGATTACGGAAACAGTTCCTATTGTGAACTCGTGCAGCATAAATATTTTCATATCAGCCAGTGCATCGAACTGGACCGGACCATGCAGCAGAAATGTGCACAAAGTGGAAAACTAATCTGCTACACCTGTCATGCCGGATTGAATGAACTGATTGCCCCCGTAAAAATTTATGGGATGTGTGCCGGATATATTGTTCTGGGACAAGTCCGCACCCGCTCAGACTTTCCCTCTTTTATCGCCCGTGATTCCTCCGCCCAGAAAAAATTTCTGGCACTGCCCTATATTGCCCCCGATGAGATCAACAATCTCGAAAATATGCTGCAAGTTATGATTGAGTACATTGTCGGGCGCGAATTAATCTTTTACTCCGGAGATCTGCGGTATCGGAAAATTCTTCATTTTCTGGACCTGCATTTTACCGAAAATATCACCCTTAAGCAACTGGCCAGATATCTGGGATGCAGTGATTCCTCTCTGACTCATTATCTGTACAAGACTCACCGCACATCGTTCAAGAAGCTGCTCATTGCAAAACGGCTCAATGAAGCAGAACGGCTTTGGAAGGAGTCTCACAATATTTCCATTGCAGAAACTGCCTCCAGAGTCGGATACGATGACTATCATTATTTTTCAAGGCTTTACCGGCAGGTACGGGGAATTACGCCTGGACAATTCAGATAGAAATTATAAAAAGCCTGTCTTTCCAGATTTTCATTTTCAGCCGAATCCTGTATGCACGGTTCATCCAGATCCAATGATTTTTGGTACCAGCATTCCAGACAACATGCCTAATTCATTTTCTTATGCATTTTCACGATTTTACATTTTTCCTTTTCTCTTTCCGTCTTTGCTTTCGTCTTTATCTTTATCGCATAGATTCTTCCGGTTTTCCGTTCCCCCCCCTGTTCGAGATTCCCCTTCCACCATACTTTGTTTGCCTCCATCGTACTCTTTTCCAGTTGATCTCAAGACATTTTCAGGGAAACAAGAAGCAATTAGACGGGAAGGCTCCTTCATCTACAAAGAGCAGTTCCTTTTTTCCCGGCACAAAAACAAGAAGACCTCATACGACACAATACACACCACAGTCAAAATCACCAGACCAAGTCAGTGATATTCACACGTCTTCAAAGCGATTTGCCGACAGACTGACATGCCGCATACCCCTCTAAAAAAAGTTTGTCATCTGTGGTGACTTCCCTGTTGACACAGATGTATCTAGTCTTGCAGACAACATCGAATTTTCGGCTTGGCCTTAAGGGTTTGTCCATTTGAAGCGATCTTGTTGTCTCGAAATTGAAGCTGTTCCAGAGCCATCCCTGAAACACTCGGGAATTTTTCAAACGGCTACAATAAAAAAGGAAGCACTTGAACGACTAAAACGTCAGGTGCTTCCCAATATTATTCACTCTTTTTGACTTTCAGCGTCAGTACGCTGAAACGCCGTCTTCCACGGCTGTACACAGAAAATCAGGATCCTTTTTTGATCGGCAGCTCATAGGTTTTGAAATCACAGAGCGGCTCAATGTATTTTTTCCGAATAGCTTTCGTGATACCGTGATTTTCAATGATCTCCCGGTAAAAATAAGCACTCGGTTTCGGGGTGCGCTTAAAGGTTTCAAAATCCACATGAATCAATCCGAATCTAGGCAGGAATGACCCCCACTCGTAATTATCCATAGCAGACCAGTGAATATAAGCACGCAGATCCACGCCTAAATTCATTGCTTCCTTCAAGGCTGCGAGATGGCGTGCGATATAAACAATCCGGAAACGGTCATCATCGCAGGAAACTCCATTTTCACAAATATAGACAGGCTTTCCTGTAAAACGAGGCAGATGCTGAACAAATCCATCAGGATAAAATTCTTCATGATACATGTCATGATTAATCATACTGACCCGGTCAAATTCAAAACGGTGTGTGCACAAGTTCTACGTGCGGCCGCTTGCCATATGGCGAGTATAATAATTGATAGCCCAGTAATCAGCCGAATCCTTCAGTTCCGGCACATATTCCTCATCCGTATAAGGCAGAATCATTTCACCGGTTTTAATGGCATGGATAAAGTATTCATTCGTAGCCCAGTCCAAAACCTTGGCCGCCGTACAGTCCATAGGATCATAGCTTCGGTACGGCTGCCAGTGAATCAGTGCGTGTGTGCTGCTGACTGGAGCAGATGTATACTTTTTAACCGTATGATATCCCAGAGCATGGGCTACCGTAAGATTTTTCATCAGTCCGAAATTCGGCGGATAAGTCCCATGGTTTGTAAATTCATTCAGCACATTGTAGCTGTGAATATAATCTTTGACTTTTGGAAGCAGATAATCCAGATGGCGCAGGAAAAAGGAAATGTTCTCTCTTTTTTCAAAACCGCCAAGTTCTTCAAACCAGTTTGGATGAGACCAGTGGTGAAGCGTCAGGGAAACTTTGATTCCGCGATTGTTCAGGCGTTCCAGCATATCCAGATAACGGGCAAGCGCAGCTTCGTCATGAACACCGTTTTCCGGCTCAATTCTGGACCATTCAATGCTCATGCGGTAAATCTGAAACTTCAGATCCGCCATCATATCGATATCTTCCTTGTACATCTCCCAATGGTTGCAGGCTTTTCCGGACTTTACGGGAAAGTTCGGACGGTTTTCCCGTTCCCACTGGTTGAACTGGCTGTGAATATTATCCCCCTCAATCTGGTGTCCTGCACCGCCGGCCCCGAAGAGGAAGGACTCCGGAAAGATCACATCTTTCATGGATAAAGTTGTAAACATAAAGATTTTCCTTTTTCATGCACAATTTATAATTTATGGACAAACTGAAAAAAAAGCCCGGCAACGAAAAATCATTGACAGGCTGAAGAAAACTCAATAAAGAAGCCAGAACCATCAGAAAAAAACGTTCCGCCTCATGTTGTTTCTCATCCGCTGGTTATTCTTCTTTCAAGGGAGCGTATTCTTTTGAGAAGGTAATATTGCGGAACTCTTTGGATGCAGGATCATAGGTGAAAGACAATGTCCCTGTTGTCGTCAAACCATTCCAGACCACACTGTAGCTGTTGCCCTCATCCGAAACAGACTGGGGTGTCTATTTGCCGGAAATAATATCCTGATAGCAACTGTCGCGTTCCTTCACAAGCTCACTTGTGCTCTTTGGATCTCCGGTTACAGAACCATACCGATTGTAAAGATCATTGAAGAAACTGCGGAATTCCTTGTCTGTACAATCTGCTTTGCGCTGAATTGTTTTAAAGAGGATATTGTTCAGATAATGCAGTTCCAGGCGGTCGCCGTCTTCCACTGTCAGGACATCCGCATTGATCAAACGATCCAACGTGGAATACTCATCCTCTTTGGAAAGAACCAGCTGCACTTCTGTTCTGGAAAATCCCCACAAGGCGAATTTATACCCTTGGTCTCCATCAATTCCGGAATAGGTGTTGTTAATCTCTTCCAGACGCTCACGGGCTTTTCTCATAGCTGCATCGTATGGATCTTTTGCAACGGTTTCAAGGTTGGCAAAACGGGTGCTCAAGTCTGTATTCTATTTCACCGTCCGTCGCAGTTCACTTTCAGGGTGCATCAGGGTATCTGCATATTCCTTTGCGCTCATCCATGCGCCAGACATGGGATCCATAATATATCCCTGAGTCTCATTGAAGAGCTGTTCCTGTTCCCGGATTTTATCCTGAATTTCCAATGCCTACAAGGCTGTTTCACGCGTAAATTCACGGACTCTTTCCTGAATAAAATCTTCTTTGGCTTTTTCATTGAAGCGTTTATCCAGTTTCACGCGGGTTTCCGGAATCATGTCGATATAGGAAATGTAAATATCATCGACCAGAACATTCTTGGCATTGCGAGCATAAAGTGTTCCGCGGTATCTGTAGGCATAAGGCCCTTTACGGTACTTGACAAGAATTTTTTCATGCAGAGGAGCCATTTCATATTTTCTCTCGGCTTCTGCCTATGCTTCACTCTTGACTTCATCAATAGAAGTATTGTACTGTTTCTCCACAATGGCAGCCGCCTGGGACGAGATCTCCTCATAGGAACTCTTTTTAAGCGGAGCTTTAGGCTCCAGCGTCATTTTTTTGGAAATGTCATTATAGATTGCAGATTTTACATCCGGATCATCAAGGCTTTCTCCGGATCTAATATATTCGGAAATCAAATCGGCAATGATTTGCTAACGGTTTTGAGAAGCCAACCCCAGTTCTGAAGCTGTTTTTTCCGATGAATCATTGGAGGCAACGGTCTGAGCGGATACCGCAGAAGTAGATGAGACACAAATTAAAAGCGCAGCCAGAACGACTGTAAATACAGGGATCCTTCTGCCAATTGATTTACGCATTTCAATGCTCCTGTTAAATAAAAGTTAAAAAAGGCTCAGCCTTTTCCTGATGAACGAAACCTTCATTCTTTTCATAAGTTATACGCACAAACACGGAATGTCAAGGCTCATAAGCTGTACGCAGGAAGAAAGATTCCTTTTTATTCTTATTCTCTCTTCCTTCTCTTCTCTCCCTCCCTGCAACCCTACAGACCATGCGGGGATATTTTTCATACAGTCTGCTACAGCGAAGAGCTTCTGCTATAACAGAACAATTCCTCATTTTGCAGGACAACAATAAAAAAACTCAGGAATACACAATCTCTTTTTACAGATTCATCCTTAAGGATTCCCCTCATGATCCTGCTCCGTCTTTATTTCCCATGGAACCGGCAGATAAATGCCAGCACGCCTGCAGGAATTCCACCGGCGGACGATACAACACCTGGGGATATGGCATAAACTGCCTCTGAACTGTACAGAAAATAGATTGTCGCTCCTCCCATATTTTTTGCATTCCAGTTTTGCCCGATGATCAAAATTCCAGTCTGAACAGTACTATAGATTCCCCCCTTCATATCCCCCTTTCTCTCTTTTTCCGATCCACTGACCGGAAGATTTTTCTTTTCCCTGCCAGTCTACCCCCCTCCATAGTAAAAAATAGATATCGAAAATTTATTTTTCAAGAAAATTCAAATATTTTATTGTGAAAAATCGATTTTTTTAGTGAAAAATCCTTCTATTTGCGCATAAGCAGACTGCGGAATCATCAAGTGATCTGCAGTCAGAAGAAAAGCAGAACGATGGTATTCATCTGGAAGGATTTTGACAGTCAGCCTGGTCCCCTTCAACTCATAGGATACCGAAGAACCTGCAAGAAGATTAACCAGCCGTATTCCTGCATGCTCCAAATCCGCCTCCTCTGGGAACTCATAGCAGAGCTGCCAGGTTTCCGGACAGTAAACGCTGAAATAATGAAGATAAAGTCCTCCCAATGGAATCTCACACCCGGGCAGCACCACATCCCGTTGTTTTCCGGTCAGGATATTCAAGTCAAAGGGAAATACAAATGTTTCCAGTCGATCATGGCAAATACTCTTCCGCAGCAAGGCAATATCCGGATGCTGGGGCCATCCGGTATCATAATTATCTCGGGAGTTTTCAGCGGATTCACTGCTCGGCAAGTTCTTTTTCCCGAAGCCATCGTTTGCATCTGCAAAATCTTTATTTGTCTCCTCTGTCAAACTCTGACCTGCATGTTCCACAACTGAAACAGCCGCATCTTTCCCGGAAGCGGCAGCATTTATGGCATTCTCCCCCGTCTCAGTCTCTCCGTCAGTCGAAAGCAAATCCTTGGAGAAATGTGATTCAGGCAGAAGCAGAGATTCAGAATAAACGGTTACTGTTTTAAAGTTTGGATGATCCGGAGAAAAAATTTCAGTCACAAATCCACGTTTCATCTGCCGGAGATTCCATAAAAGGGAAGTTCTAGCCTCCAAATGGAAACGTCTGCAAAATTCTTCCAATACTGCCGCATTGCAGTCAATGACTCTACCGCTTTCTGAATCAATTATAAGTTTTTCAGGAAGAAGCACGCCGGCATTCTGCGCGCTGATAAAAATTTTCTATAGACTTTCTGGAGTCACAAAATCAGGATTTCTGACATGAGCAGATAAACTGGCAACCAGGCTTTTGCCCTCTTTATCCACAGTTTTCTGCTGAAAAGCTGTATTCGGATCCTCGGCATCTGTTGCGTCTACAAGATGAAAACGGCTCTGCAGAAGAGCCATGCGGGAACTCTGCTCTTCCGCATTTTTTTCAAACATTCTACGGGTTTCAATCAAGGCAATCTTCTTCTCTGCCACACGCCCGCTCAGGCCATTCAGGATGAAACACATTCTGAAATAAAGAATTGCAAAAATAATGCAGCAACCGGTCAGAATAATCAATGCTGTTTTAAAGTAAATGCTTTTCATAAAAATGACTTTCCACGGGAATTCAGGCTCTCGATTCCGCGAGCTGGCATATTCTGGCATATTACAGAACAGTCTTCCGTTAAACGGGATTTCTGCTTCATAAAAAATACAAAAGATGTGTTCTTTCAACCCATAAACTAAACTGCAGTAAAAAAGATTTCAAATAAAAAACTTTTTCCTTCAGCATGTTTTTATTTCAGGAAGCCTTCTTCCAATGCCAGACGAACACTTTCTCCTTGGGAAATTCCTTAAATGTTTCTACGGTAAAACGCTTCCTGATCGCGCTGTTTTGCGGCTTCCGCCAGCTCCCGGATTTTATTTTTTACTTCAGAAAAATCCTGGTCTGATGCCGCACTCAAAGGAAAAACTTCCAGACCTGGCGGAATTTCCCGCATGAATTCTTCAAAATTTTCCTGGCTTTCCGGCAAATCCATTTTATTGGCCAGAACCAGCACAGCACGCTTGCTCAGGCCACCCATGTATTCCTCAAGTTCTTTCTGAAGGACATGAAAATCATCAATCGGCTTCCGGCCGTCCACTCCGGCCATATCAATGACATAGACAAGCATTTTTGTCCGTTCAATGTGTCTCAGGAAATGGTGTCCAAGCCCGACATTCAAGTGAGCCCCGTCAATCAGGCCCGGAATATCTGCAATTTTCAAGGTGTGGAAATCATCGTACTGAACAATGCCGATAACCGGATGAAGCGTCGTAAAAGGATACGGTGCAATTTTCGGCTTGGCATTCGATACGGCACTCAGAAATGTGGATTTCCCGGCATTCGGATATCCAACCAGTCCCACATCAGCAATGAGATTCAGCTCCAGATCCAGTTCAACAGGTTCACATTTCTCGCCCGGCTCATGTTCGCGCGGGGCTCTGTTCGTGGAACTGGCAAAACGTGCATTTCCCCGTCCGCCGCGGCCGCCCACGGCAATAACCACTTCTTTGCCCGGCTCATTGATATCCGCCAGCAGATCTCCGGTTTCCTTATTGTATACCAGCGTTCCACATGGAACTTTTACAATAACATCACGACCTTTTCGGCCATGCATATCTTTTCCTTTTCCATCCCCGCCTTTCTCTGCCTGAAAACGCCGGTTGAAAACAAAGGTAGCCAGAGTCTATTCCCCTGGATCTCCCACAAAAATCACATCGCCGCCCGGAGCTCCATCTCCACCGTTTGGCCCGCCTTTGGGGATAAATGCCTCGCGCCGGAAACTGCAGCATCCATTGCCACCATCGCCGGCCTTAACTGTAATTTCAGCTCTGTCAACAAACATGGTATTTCTCCTGAAGGTAAAAACAAACAGCTTTATTCGATGTCTCCGCGCCCGTTTCGACGGCAGACTTTGCCCGAATGCAACACAGCTTCCAGCTTTTATCCCGTTATGAGACGACCGGGAACTGCAAAATATCCAGAGCACTGTACAACGCGCCTTGAAACGCCGGAAGGACCAGTAGAAAAGCTTTGCAGGCTTCTCCAGATAAAATAAAAGCCCGGTTTCAATTTATGAGGCTTACCGCATAAAGTGAATCCGGGCGGAAATACAAGAAGAATCCGAAAGATTCTGTGGAACGGCGGGAAATCAGGCCTGTGCGCACTCTGCGCATTCAGTACATTCGGTGGCGCATTCCATTTCTTCCGGAAGAGCAATAACTTCCACAGATTTCTTTGCATTCTGAGAAAATTTTACAAATCCGTCGCAAAGGGCAAACAATGTATAGTCTCTGCCACAGCCGACATTTTTTCCGGCGTTGAATTTGGTTCCGCGCTGACGAACGATAATGCTTCCTGCGGTAACGAATTCACCGGCATAAGCTTTAATACCCAGCATTTTAGGCTTGCTGTCGCGCCCGTTTCTGCTGCTGGACTGACCTTTTTTATGTGCCATTTTCCAATCTCCGTTATATTTAATTCAAAATGATCTTCTTCAATCATCAAGGTGTCGGAATGCGAAAAGATAATATGACATGTTTTTTTTAAATGTCAAGCAAAATAGAGTCTTTCCTGAATTATTTTTTCAATCTTTCTTCATTCTGACTCTGTTCAGGCAGATCCTTTTCCGTAAAGCGGTATTCGCTGTTGCAGAAATGACAACGCATCACGGTTTCCGGTTTCTCTTTCAGCAGCGCTTTCAAGTCATCGAAGCCAAGCATTCTCACTGCCATGGCCAGCATTCGTTCCCGACTGCAGGTACACCCGAAACGCACGGATGGAAGTCTTTCCATTTCCTGTTTTTCAGGAACTGGAGAGTCTGGTGGAAGAATCTGTTCCAGCAGGAGATGAAGTTTTTCTTCAGGTGCAATGCCGCTCCTGCCCAGGACATCCATGACAGCTTTGTCATGCAGACGGTTCCGGATTTTCTCAAAATCCTCAAGGTTGCAATCCGGCATCGCCTCAAGCATCAAAGCCCAGGCGCTCTGCACAGGAGCCTCCGGGTTGGCACAGATAGAAATAGCG
>CASERY010000147.1 GCA_949290385.1 uncultured bacterium
GACTCATTTTTTTATAATAGAACTTTCCTTCATTTGAATTGATGAATATGAATAGAGCAGAAGACTTGGAATTTTATGCGTTAATTTTTCAAGGTTGACTAAATCTCTTTGTAAATAGAAGGAATCCATTTCAGAACAAACTGTTTCTGTTTAAAAAATGGGGTGCGTTGTTGTTCCAGATTTTATACAGACTTAAAATGTGAATACAGTAGAAAGATATGTCCCTTTTTTACAGGATTTTCCAGCAGATTTTTTGAATCCTAGCGATGTTGTGTCTATTTATAATAGCAGTATTTAATTAGACGCTACAAAAAGCATCACTCATAATCGCAACTGTTCAATTTATCTTGCTTTTGCAATAGATCAGTACAGTTCTGCAGAAACTTTAATGACTACTTTGCGGATGGTACAGAGCTTGCCATGTTTGGTTTGCAATTTTCCGTAATGGGCATCCTGTGGGAAGAAAATGGCAAAATCTCCTGGTTTCATTTCCAATTCCGCGGGGTTGCGGTCTGTGGGAAGGTGATAGAACATGGCATCTGTGTCAGGATTGTATGCCGTGTGGACTTGAAGCGTCCCATCATCAGGGGTCTGCAGAAGAAGTTCTGAGCCGCAGATAAGGTATTGTATATCAATATAACGGCGGTGTACTTCAAGTTTTTCTGCTTTCAAGTCGGGAGCATCTGTACTTTGGACCATGGCATACACATTCCGGCCTTCAAGTTCATACGTCCCGTCAGGGGTAGATTTATTGACATGTTCCAGAAACATAAAGGCTTTTTCTAGAGAAGGAGAAAAATGGTAGTTTCTCCAGTTACTGAGTTGATCCCGGATCATGATGAAATGCTCCTGTTCAATATGAGTGATCGGTTTGAAAATCCAATCCCGGAATTTTGTAGTTTCCGGGACTGGGGAATTTTTCGATACAAGGATTTTTTATTTTTTTCGGATGAAAAATGTCCGACTGCCGTCCCAGTAGGGTGAACGGCGCCCGGTTAAAATAAGCCATTATCTGCCACAGCATTTCTTGTATTTTTTTCCACTGCCGCAGGGACACGGGTCATTTCGGCCGATTTTAGGTTCAGTCCGGACAAAAGGCTTCTGTGCAACCATTTGCCCGTCATAGAAATACCAGTCTCCATTCAGTTTGCGAAACTCTGCCAGCTCATGGTGTTCCAAATGAACTCCGTGATCAGCGTAGTTTGCAATGAATTCCACAAAGCCTGTGTCATCTTCCTGGGAGCCCTTTTCAGTGCGGAGGATCTGAAGGCCAAGCCATTCGCTTTTTTCTGACCATTTTCGGATTTCCTCGCGGTCATTTGCATCGCGCATATCGGGATGTGTGGAATTGATAATATGGTCAATTTCCGCCTTGGCGTAAGCCGAATAGCGGGAACGCATTAATTCTTCCGGGGTGGACGCTTTCCGGGTCCCTTTGATAATCGGTTCACAGCAGTCGGAATATTCTTTTCCAGAATTGCATGGACATTTTTCGTTGGACATAATATTCTCCATTTTGTTTGTCAAAAATCACTTTCATGATTCAATACTTGAAAAATACGGCATTTTTATTAAAATTCAAATAAAGAATGCATAGTTTTTTGATTGCATTATATCTATTCTTATGTTATAATAGAAAATGGAACCCTGAAAAAGAGGAGTTATAAAAAATGAGAATTTCCTGCAAACAGCCAAATCGGCATGGCTTTACCTTGATAGAGATACTTTGTGTTCTCGCTATTATTATAATCCTGAGTGGAACAACCTATACTATTATAAGCGATGTCCGTGCTAAAGGAAAATCTACAAAGACTGAAGCTTTACTGAAATAGATCGAGGCAGGACTTGAAGCGTATAAAGAAAAATATGGATTCTATCCGGTTTCATATAGGCCCGGTTCTGACGGGGGAGAAATCGCTTATGTAACGTTTCGTTCCGACCGTTTTTATGTTCCGGAACAAGAGAAGTAGTCTGGAGCGAAAGTAAATTATAGCGATTATGAAGAGTCTACTGATAATGCAGCGAATAATTTGAACTCTTGTATTGATTTTTCTATCTTTGGAAAAGAAGCCGTAGAAGTTGAAAAAGATAGCCACCATGTATACTATATGTATATCGATGTTGAAGATGCTTTTGAAGCCCCCATTATTTATCGTTGTCCTGGAAGAATCAACAGGGCTTCCTATGATTTAGGGTCTATTGGTGCAGATGGCGTTTTTGGAAATACCGGACCTTCGTGGAGGGATGTCTTTGGCCGTTACGATTACTCCACAGATTCAGATAACTTGATTTTTACCAATTTCGGTAAAGGAGATGACATTACTAATTTTGAAAAATGATATTTTTGAGTTGATTTATATGGGAAGATCCTGTCTTTCTGCAGGAAGTCGAAGCCTGAAATGGATTGCTTCTTATTAATCAATAGAGAATTAAAACCTATCCAACAAAAGGGATTTCACAATGAAAAGAAAAAATTATACATTGATCGAGCTCCTGATAGTCATTGCAATTATTGCAATTCTTTGCGCTATCCTGCTGCCCGCCCTTGGAGGAGTCCGTGAACGCTCCCAGATGAAAATGGCTAAAGCTGAAATGGCTGCCATTGAAACGGCCATTCTGGCATTTGAACAGGAATACGGTCGTTTCCCGAGTGGGAAAACAGAGGATGACGATGTGGAAATCTTTAGAGTTGAGTCAGACAACGATGATTTCCCGGATTCAATAACTTCTATATATGGTGTCGAAGGATCCAGTGAAACAGAATAGGGGCAGGACTGGAAATTATTCAGTAAAAACGTAAATGATTTGCCTGAAACTTATCTTCAGCTGTTTGATATTTTACTGTATACATCTCATGAGAATGCCAATATCATGCAAGAGGATAATCCCGAAGATGATGAATATTTCAAAATTGCGATGGCACAGAATGACCGCAAGAAAAGATATCTTTCTCCTACAAAGGAATATTTCGGAAAAGATGCGAAAGTTTGTGGTTATCGTGACAAATGGGGGCATGCCTATGTCATTTTCATAGATACCGATTATGATGGAAAAGTTGTAATTCCTGGACCGTTCGCGAAGAATCCGAAAAATCCAGAGAATCCAGATAAGCCAGAGGAGGGTGTGGAAGTAGTTTATAAACAAGTTTGTATCGTATGCCTTGGTCCTCAGCCTCCTGACAGGAATATTACCATAAGCAAGAATCTTGATAGAAGCAAAATGATTTATTCCTGGGATGAGTAATAAACAGTGTGCTTTTGTTTTAAGATTTGTCCTTAAAAAATATGGCAACAGAATGGCCGTTCCTGGAGATCGTTCCTGGACGGCCTTTTTTATTGATCACTGGCTCAAAAAGCTTCCTTCTGATTCTTGGTGTTTTTTGAATGTCAGGCTGCTGTTCTTTTTATAAATTGCAGACAAAAGAGAAGAAAAGGCTGTATCCTGTATTCTAATGGAAAAAAACTGAAAGAGAAGGTGTTTTTCCATAAAGACGAATGATTTTAAGAACAGGTATGGAAAAATCCCGCAAATTTTGGTGTTTTCCCGGGGAAGTAACTTTTTAAAACTTGAGAAAAGGGCATTTTAAGGCTATATTACAGGATAATAGAGTATATGTGTGGACCGGACGGTTTTCGACTGTTTCCTGCAACATGCAGAAACATAGATTTTCAGAAATCCGGTTGAGAAATAACCGTTTCCGGTGAAGCAGGGGATCAGCAGAATGAGTGACGAAACGACTTCAAAACATGACTTTCTCGTAAATATCGAAGATATTATGCATACTGCTTATTTGCAGTATTCTCTAAGTGTCAATGTGGGACGTGCCATTCCGGATGTCCGCGATGGACTGAAACCATGCAATCGACGTATCCTTTATGCTATGCGCCAGCTGGGGCTGACAAAATCTCATTCCACTGTAAAAAGTGCGAAGGTCGTCGGAGAAGTTCTGGGTAATTATCATCCGCATGGCGATGCTTCCGTTTATGATACGCTTGTTCGAATGGCTCAGAATTTTTCCATGCGTTATCCTTTGGTTGAAGGTCAGGGAAACTTCGGTAGCATCGATGGAGATCCGCCGGCAGCCTACCGTTATACAGAATGCCGTATGGAGCGTCTGGCGGAGGAACTTCTGGCGGATATCGAGAAAGAAACCGTCAATATGATGCCGACTTTCGACGAGATGACCAAGGAACCTGAAGTCCTTCCCAGCAAATTCCCTAATCTGCTGGTCAACGGCAGTGTGGGTATTGGTGTAGGAATGGCTACCAATATCCCTACCCATAATCTGGGGGAAGTGATTGATGCAACCATTTACCTGATGGAGCATCCTACCGCAACGGTGCGTGAACTGATGACCTGTCTTCCCGGCCCGGATTTCCCTACAGGAGCGATTATCTGTGGAATTGATGAAATTCGAAAAATGTATGAGACCGGGCATGGCGTGCTGAAAATCCGGGCAAAGGCCGAGATTCAGGAAAAGGATGGCAAAGAGCAGATTATTGTTACGGAAATTCCTTATGGATTGAATAAGGAACTGCTTGTCAAGAAAATAGCAGATCTTGTCGGAGAAAAGAAGATTACAGGCATTTCCGGACTTCGGGATGAATCCAATAAGAAGAAGGGTATCCGCATTGTCATGGATATCAAGCGTGGCGCCATGGCAAGCGTGGTGCTGAATCAGCTTTATACCCATACCCAGATGGAAAGCGCTTTCGGGTGCAATATGCTGGTGGTGGATCATAACCGGCCCAGGGTAATGAATCTTCAGCAGATTCTTCAGGCTTATCTGGATCATCGTTTTGAAGTTGTTACCCGCAGAGCTCAGTTTGAACTCAGAAAAGCGGAAGCGCGCGCTCATATTCTGGAAGGGTTGCTGGTAGCAGTCAACAACCTGGATGAAGTGGTGAAGATCATCCGCGAATCAAGGACTCGGGAAATTGCAGGAGATGCGCTGATGGCGCGTTTCAACCTGACCAAAATTCAGGTGACGGCTATTCTGGATATGCGTCTGCATCAGCTGACAGGTCTTGCGGTGGAAGATCTGCAGAATGACTATGATGCCGTCCTGAAAGAAATTGCCTATCTGAAAGAACTGCTGGCAAGCCGCGAGAAACGCATGGAAGTCATCAAGAACGAACTTCTGTACGTAAAAGAGCGTTATGCGGACAGACGGCGTACTGAAATTACCTATGATGAAGGCGACTTGAATTATGCTGATCTGATCACGCATCATTCGTGTGTGATTACCGTGTCCAATACCGGGTATATCAAACGGGTTCCTGCAGATACCTACCGTACACAGCACCGTGGCGGCATGGGAATTATCGGCATGGAAACAAAGGAGGAGGATTATGTTGCCCATCTGTTTAATGCAGACAGCCACGACATCATCTTCTTTATTACAGACCGTGGCTTTATGTACTGGCTGAATGTATATGACATTCCTGAAGGCGCCAGAACGGGTAAAGGAAAAGCTATTGTCAACCTGATAAAAATAGAACCGGGTGAAAAAATTAAAGCCATGCTTACCGTGAACAGACCTATGTTTGAAAATCCGGATCTGTCAATAGTCATGGCAACCCGTATGGGAATTATTAAAAAGACAGCTCTTTCAGAGTTCAAAAATCTGCGGAAAGTGGGAATTCGAGCGCTGATTATTGAAGAGGGAGACGATCTTGTCAGTGCAGCGCTTACAGATGGTTCCTGTGAGATCATCCTTTCCACAGCAAAGGGGCTGGCCTGTCGCTTCTGGGAAAGCCAGGTGCGCTGCATGGGGCGTGCGGCCAGAGGTGTAACAGGAATCAAATTCAAGATTGAGGGGGACTTCGTAGTCAGTATGGAGGTGGTTCCTTCTGAATCTGGCGCGCTTTTCCAGGCGGAAGATTCAGAAGGGAAGACTGCCGGTGGAGACCAGAATGCAGAAGAATCTTCATCAGAAGAAGATCTTTCAGATGAAAATGCTGTTGAAACTGGGGATGATGAAGCCGAAGAAAAAGAAGAGGCGAACACTGCGGAAGAAAATGAAGATTCCGAAGAAATTCTGGAAGATAACGGAAAACCCCAGCTGCTGGTTGTGACAAGCGGAGGTATGGGAAAACGCAGTTACGTGGAAGACTATCGGCTGACCCGACGCGGAGCTAAAGGCGTAAAAAATGTAAATCTTTCTGAAAATGAGGAAGTCGTTGCAGCAATTCGTGTTCAGCATGGCGAAGAGATCCTGATTACTACGCAGCGCGGTCAGGTTGTCCGGATGCCTGTGGACGAAATCCGTATTGTTGGAAGGAATTCCAAAGGCGTACGAATTATAAACCTCAAGAAAAATGACCGGATTATTGGTGTCTCCAGACTCTTAAATGTGGAAGAGGACACCGGAAAACCGGAATCCGATATTCCGACAGAATTTTATGCCGCAGCCGGAACCGGAAACGATCCGCAGGTGAGCGCTGGACAGGATGAGGAAGATGAATACTATGATGTTTCCGATGACTCAATAGATGATTCATCTGCCAGCATGGAAAATGAACCTGGAGACAGTAATAGCGATAGTTCAGATACACTGGAGTAAGCAGATAAATTCTCCTCTGCGGTGCAGCCGTCTCCGCTTTGTGCCGTCGAACCGCCGGGGACGCTTGAGTTTGCTTTCCGTATGGAACTCATTCAATGCAGCAGATTCCGGCTTTGACGACAACGACAGGGCTGTAAACGTATTATAACAATGCAGCTTTTTCTCTGACGGTGTTTAATGCAATCAGGGCCGGATGGAACAGGAACAACAGTCATTATCACAAGGGGTGAATCATGGAAATCTTACAAAGCCTTCAAGATTTTTTTGTCTCCTGGGACATTTTGGGATTTATCCGCGATTTCCTGGATTTCCTGATTATTACACTTGCAATTTATTAGCTGCTGTACTTCCTGCGAGGTACACGAAGTGCAAATGTGCTCTTTGGTGTGACGGCCCTTTTTGCAATTGGCGGACTGCTGGCCAATCATCTTCATCTGGTTGTGCTGGGATATCTTCTGAATGGAATATGGACCATTCTGGGAGTGGCAATTGTGGTTATTTTCCAGCCGGAACTCAGACGTGTGTTTGCACAGGCAGGAAGCATTTTTTCCTCTCACAACAGCAACAGTTCAGAAACGATAGATGAAGTGGTGTCGGCTGTGGTATAGATGGCCTCCACCAAGACGGGATGTCTGATTGTGTTTGAAAAAAATATTGGACTGGCCAATATTGTCAATACTTCTGTTTCCCTGGATGCAAAAGTGAATTCTCTGCTGCTTCAGACGATTTTTTTTAAGAATTCTCCGCTTCACGACTGTGCTGTGATTATCCGTAAAAACCGTATTGTGGCTGCCCGGGCAGTGCTGCCTTTAACGCAGGAAGATGGAAATAATCCGGCAAAGGGGCTTGGAACACGCCACCGTGCGGCTGTTGGAATTTCAG
Source organism: uncultured bacterium (assembly GCA_949290385.1). Lineage (GTDB taxonomy): Bacteria > Verrucomicrobiota > Lentisphaeria > Victivallales > UBA1829 > CASERY01. Next base: position 7,448 of record CASERY010000147.1, read on the forward strand.
AGGAGACAGATGCTGTATCCGTTGTAGTTTCAGAGGAGACCGGGCTTATTACTGTGGTGAACAAGGGTAGACTTGTCCGCGGATATGAACGGGAAAGTCTGCGCAGAACACTGTACAGTCTGCTTTCTGTGAAGGGCGGTGTGGGAATGATGGGTAAAAACCGCAAGACACATGTCGTGGCAAAAGCGTCGGATGATACTCAGATCATGAATGATCCGAATGGAGGAATGTAATGTTTGAAATATCTCCGGAACGAAAAGCCAGAATGTTGCATTTTGTGCCGCATATTATCCGGCATGATTTCTGGCGAAAATTTGCAGCTGTGGTGTTTGCTGCCATTGTTACGTCTTTTGTATATTCTCGCGTGGAGACGGTGGAAGTTATGGATATTCAAGGAGTGAAGGTGAACCTTTCACTGAAAGACAACCTTGTGTATCAGTCTCTGACAGAGCCGGAATATTTTGTAAGTCTTACTGTGGAAGGGGACAGCCGTCTTCTTTCAAAACTGACTGCTTCAGATTTTAGAATTCGGAAAGATGTTTTTTTGGCAGAATATGAAAAAAATTCATCTATCCAGATTCTGCCTTCCGATGTAAAATGCATCAAGCCAGGATCCGGGTCCCTGAAAATTTTGTTTGTAACGCCTGCATCAATTCCTTTGAACCTGGACCGTGTGATTGTACGAGATGATGTACCGTTGCGTGCTATTTATTCTGCAGAAGATCTTCCTCCGGACTATAAGGTAAGTGTCCGTTTTCCCCCGGACCAGGACAGCGTGCGGGTGACCGGGCGCAGCCGGACCCTGAACAGCATGCAGTTTGTTCAGACTGAAAAATTTAAGGTCAGCAAAACGGCGACCAATTCTTATTCCTTTGATGTCCGTCTGGAGCGTCAGCCGAATGTATTCTATTCCTTTGATACCGTAAAAGTTTTTGTCGATATCACAGGGCCGGCTCCGAGGGAGTTTACCAATGTTCCCATTCAGATTCTGGTAAATCCGGCAATGATGAAGGAGAGTTATGCCATCAACTTAAATCCGCGGGATGTTTCTGTCCGGGTAAAGGCAAACAGCAGCATGGTCTATGATCTGCTTGCAGAAGAAATTCATCCCTATATTGATATTTCAGGTATTACAGAGCCTGGAAAATATACGGTCTCGGTAAAATGCTGGAGTGACCGAAATAATATTGAGATTCTGGATGTTCGGCCGGAAACAGTGTCTGTGACGTTCCTCCCTGAAGACAGCCGAGAAGAATCGGCATCGGGAAAATAATTTTTTTTCTCTGATATATGGAAAGTAACGAACTGGACTTCCTAGACTTTAGAGTGACAGAAATACGGAGTCGGAGGAATCTTGTGATGCGGTATTTCTGATATTGAAGGCAGAAGCAGAAAAAAGGAATCCTATGAATACAGACCTGTCCGAAAAAACGGTTTTAATTACCGGGGGTGCTTTGCGGGTAGGGGCTGCCCTTGTCCGGGCATTTCAGAAAGCCGGAGCACATGTTCTGATCCATTGCGGGAAATCGCTGGAAGCTGCACAGTAGCTTTGCGAAGAAATTGGAGGCTCGGCTGCAGGTCATTATGTAGTGCCGTTTGATTTTTCGAATCCTGAACAGATTCCGGCATTCTGGGATTCCCTGCCGGTGATTCCGGATATTCTGATTAACAACGCATCCGTTTTTATTCGTTCCAGATTCAAAGATGAATCTCTGCAGGATGGGAAGCGGCAAATGGATGTGAATTTCTGGAGTCCGGTAGAAATGATTAGACAGATGGCTTTGCATGCTGATTCCTCCAAAGATCCGTCCGTTATCAATCTTCTGGATCAGGCTGTAACAAAAACGGATTCGGCTTCATTCAGTTATGCAGTATCCAAAAAGGCTCTGGCAGAAGCAACAAGAATGGCAGCTTTGCAGTTTGCTCCTGAACTGCGCATTAATGGAATTTGTCCGGGACCGGTCCTGCCGCCCCGGGGACTCGAACACTTGGGAATGCGCAAAACCTTGGCAACACTTCCGTTAAAACATCCGGTTTTTCTGGAAGATTTATGCAGAACAGCATTGTTCCTGTCAGTTAACCGGTCGATGACAGGATCCCTGGTTTTTGTTGACTGCGGGCAGAACCTGTTGTCATAAAGTGCCTGGACTGTGAAAAACGTTATTTTGATGCAAAATGGAAGCGGATGAAATCCCTTCAACCCGATTGAATTTGCGATGCAGGATGCTATATTAAGGAAGATATTTTCTGTGACTGACGGGATTGCGGATTTTACCGCAGGGGAGCAGAAAATGAATTTTGCCGACCGTCTGGGCAGTCCTGCTGCAAGAAAGAGGACTGCCCTTTTTTCTTTTCCGGGAGACATGTGGAATCCGAATGGAAAAAGCTGTTTGTGAGAAAGAACAGGGGGGGAGGAGGTTGTTATTCCACAGAATAGCAACCACAGGTGCAGGGCAATGGCAGTATTGTGATAAAAATAGAAGGAAGATCAGTAAAAGACTCAAAAGGGTATTTTTACTGTGCTTTTTGTAAGAATAAAGGGTGGGGACGGAAAGAGGATATTCTGTCCGTCTGCAAGAGTATAACAGGTTTTATCATGAAAATACAGAGACGACAATACAAGAAAGGTTGAAACTGCGATGGATATCTATCAGGTATCAGACATCGGTGAGCTGCTCCGTCATAATTCCTATGCGGGCCGCGGCATTGTTATCGGAAAAACAGAAGACGGTACAAAAGCGGCTGCTGCCTATTTTATTATGGGAAGAAGCGAGAACAGCCGGAATCGTATTTTTATTGAAGATGGAGACAATGTGGTGATTCATCCTTTTGATGTATCGAAAGTGAAAGATCCGTCTCTGATTATTTACACTCCAGTCAGAACGTTTGAAAATAAACTTATTGTGACGAACGGAGACCAGACAGATACAATCTATGATTTTATCCGGGACGGAAAAAGTTTTTCAGAGGCTTTGGCAACGCGTTGTTTTGAACCGGATGCTCCGAATTTTACGCCAAGAATTTCTTCAATGCTGACTTTTGAAGATCAGGATTTCACCTACCAGATGAGCATTCTGAAAAGTGCAGATGCAGCAGGAACCGTTTGCAATCGTTACACATTTGATTTTCAGCCGCTTCCGGGACTTGGACATTTTATTCATACCTATGTATGCGATGGCAATCCTGTTCCGACTTTCCAGGGCGAGCCTGAAAGAGTTGGAATTCCCAACTGCATCAATGAGTTTACGGATAAGATCTGGGATCATTTGGATGCGTCCAACCGGATTTCCCTGTATGTGCGTTATATTGATCTCAAAACTGGCATTGCGGAAAACCGCATGATCAATAAAAATAAATAAGAAACAGAAAAAGCTGTACAGGTGCAAGAAAAACAAAGAAGGCTGTTCGGAAAAGCCGATTCAATCCAAGAGGAATTATATGAAAGAATTTGAACTTAAATACGGATGCAATCCCAACCAGAAACCGGCAAAAATTTTTATGCAGGATGGTTCTGATCTGCCGATTGCAATTCTGAACGGGCGTCCCGGTTATATCAACTTTCTGGACGCGTTCAACAGCTGGCAACTGGTCTCGGAAATCAAGGAGGCTCTGAAAATGCCGGCAGCCACTTCTTTCAAGCATGTAAGTCCCACTTCAGCAGCAGTAGGCACAGTGCTTCCGCCGGAATTGAAGAAAGCCTGCTTTGTGGATGATATCCCGGGCTTGGATGAGTCTCCGCTGGCATGTGCATATGCCAGAGCCAGAGGTACGGACCGGATGTCTTCCTTTGGCGACTGGATTGCCTTGAGCGATGTATGCGATTATACTACAGCAAAACTGATCGGTCGTGAAGTTTCAGACGGCGTCATTGCGCCGGGCTACACCAAGGAAGCTCTTGAGGTTTTGAAAAAGAAGCGCAAGGGAGCGTATAACGTTATTCAGATGGACCCTTCTTATGTGCCTGCAGAAACAGAATACAAGCAGGTTTTCGGCGTAACATTTCAGCAGAAACGCAATAATTTTAAAATTGACGAGTCTCTGCTGGGAAATATCGTTACTGAGAACAAGGTACTTCCTGCTTCAGCGAAACGCGACTTGATTATTGCTCTGATTACTTTGAAGTATACGCAGTCCAATTCCGTCTGCTACGCTGTGGACGGACAGGCAATTGGTGTAGGTGCCGGACAACAGTCCAGAATCCATTGCACACGTCTTGCAGGCGGCAAGGCGGACAACTGGCATTTACGGCAACATCCGCAGGTGCTGGATCTGCCTTTCCTTCCATCGATGGGGCGTCCGGACCGGGACAATGTGATTGATGTATATATTTCAGATGATTATGAGGATGTCCTTAGAGACTGGAAGAAATATTTTACAGAGAAACCGGCTCCGTTGACTCGTGAAAAGAAAAAAGAGTATCTGGCATCCATTCAGGGCGTTTCGCTGGGATCTGATGCGTTTTTCCCGTTTGATGACAATATTGAACGGGCAAGAAAGAGTGGTGTTTCTTATATTGCAGAACCGGGCGGTTCCATCCGGGATGACCTGGTTATTGACTGCTGTAACAAGTATGGCATTGCCATGGCATTTACAGGCATGCGTCTGTTCCACCATTAATGATGATTTGCTTACAGAGACCCGCATAAAGGACTGAAAAATGGTATATCGTATTTTTGTAGAAAAGAAAGAGGGACTTGCCCATGAGGCGACCGCTTTGGCTGGAGATATTCGTTCTGTTCTGCAGATCCCGTTGAAAAAACTGCGCTTGCTGAACCGTTACGATGTTGAGAATATTGATCCGGCACTTTTGGAATCTTGTAAAAGAACGGTCTTTTCGGAACCGCAGCTGGATAATCTGTATGATTCTTTCGAGGATCCGGAGGCTGCGGTGGTTTTTGCCGTGGAATATCTTCCCGGACAGTTTGATCAGCGGGCCGATTCAGCTGCTCAATGCATTCAAATTATCTCCCAGGGAGAACGGCCAGCCGTCCGTACTGCGAAAGTCTATGCACTGTATGGAGATCTGACTCCGGAGCAGATTCAGGAAATTAAGAAGTATGTCATTAATCCCGTGGAGGCTCGTGAAGCATCTCTGGAGCCTGTTCAGACTCTGCGGACAGAGTATCAGATTCCTGAAAGCGTAGCAGTGCTGGACGGGTTCCTGGAACTGGATGAGAAAGGTCTTGCAGATTTTGTAAAACGCTATGGTCTGGCAATGGATACTGACGACATCAAATTCTGTCAGGATTATTTCAAGACTGAAAAGCGGAATCCCACGATTACTGAAATCCGCATGATTGACACCTACTGGTCCGATCATTGTCGCCATACCACTTTTTTGACAACGATTGACCGGGTTGTTTTTGAGGACGATCTTCTTCAGCGCGCCTGGGAAGATTACAAAAAGGCCCGTGAGAGCATCGGCCGGACAAAACCCGTAAATCTTATGGATATTGCCACATTGGCAGTGAAATGTCTGAAAAAGGCCGGAAAACTGGAGAAACTCGACGAATCGGAAGAGATCAATGCCTGTACTGTAAAAATTAAAGTCAATGTCGAGGGCACGGAGGAGGATTGGCTCCTTCTGTTTAAAAATGAAACGCATAACCATCCTACAGAAATAGAACCGTTTGGAGGTGCTGCAACCTGTATCGGAGGCGCGATCCGCGATCCTCTTTCAGGTCGTTCCTATGTCTACGGCGCCATGCGGGTGACTGGTGCGGCGGATCCATTGAAGCCCGTCAGTGAGACACTTCCGGGAAAACTGCCACAGAGGAAGATTGTTACAACGGCCGCCGCCGGGTACTCCTCTTATGGAAATCAGATTGGACTTGCCACCGGGCAGGTGGATGAAATTTATCATGACGGCTATGCAGCAAAACGAATGGAAATTGGAGCTGTGATTGCTGCAGCGCCTGCAAAAAATGTCCGGAGAGAGCGTCCGTCTGAAGGGGATGTTGTGATTCTTCTGGGAGGACGCACCGGGCGTGATGGATGTGGTGGTGCCACTGGTTCTTCAAAGTCTCATACGCTTCAATCTCTTGAGAGCTGTGGAGCAGAGGTTCAGAAGGGAAATGCTCCGGAAGAGCGCAAGTTGCAGCGCCTTTTCCGCAATCCTGAGGCATCCAGACTGATTAAGCGCTGTAATGATTTTGGTGCGGGGGGCGTTTCTGTGGCGATTGGAGAACTGGCAGATGGTCTGGAAATTGATCTGAATGCGGTTCCCAGAAAGTATGACGGTTTGGACGGAACAGAACTGGCAATCAGTGAATCCCAGGAACGGATGGCGGTGGTTGTTGCACCGGAGGATGCAAAGCGCTTCCTGGAACTTGCAGATTCGGAAAATCTGGAAGCAACTAAAGTGGCTGTTGTGTCCGGAAATCCGCGCCTTGTGATGAACTGGAACGGCAAACGCATTGTGGATATTTCCAGAGAATTTCTGAATTCCAACGGAGCTGAAAAACATATCTCCATAGCTCCGGCTGCGCCGCAGGCATTCGGCAGAGATACAAAAGGGTCCTTTACAGAAAAGTACCGGGAGCTTGCCGGAGATCTGAATGTGTGCTCTAAACGTGGACTTTCTGAGCGGTTTGACTCGACCATTGGCGCCGGCACTGTACTGATGCCTTTCGGGGGAAAATACCAGCTGACGCCGATCCAGGCCATGGTTCAGAAGATTTCTGTAGAAAAGAAGCATACGGATTGCTGTTCTCTGATGGCTTGGGGAT
>CASERY010000148.1 GCA_949290385.1 uncultured bacterium
CAAATTTTGGAACTGATTATACGGTCAATGCACTTCATGGGGGAGGGCTGCCGGATATTGCGAACAGTCTGAATGCCATTCGGAGGGTCGTCTATCAGGAGAAGCGTATTTCTCTGGCTGAACTTGTAGAAATTCTGAAGAAGGACTGGGTGGAAGCTGAAGATCTGCGACTTTTCATGACGAATACAGTCCCCTGCTATGGAAATGACGATGATGAAGCGGATGCCATGATGAAGCGTGTTTTTGATGATTATGCACGCCTGGTTGAAAATTCTGAATCTGTACCTGGTATCCTGACTCCTGCCGGAATCAGCACATTCGGACGTGAAATCGCCTATGCTCCCGGCCGTCTGGCCACGGCGTTTGGTAAACATGCGCATGAGTATCTGGCCCCGAACCTGAGCCCGACTCCGGGGACGGAGAAAAAAGCTTTGACAGCGGTTTTGAATTCCTACTGCAAAATGGATTTTACAAAAGTGCCAAATGGCTGTCCGCTGGATCTCCGGCTGTCTGCAGGAATACGAAAAGTCGTGAATCCAGCAGACATCCTTGCTACATTGCTTCGGGTCTTTGTCAGGAAAGGGGGATTTTATCTCCAGATTGACACGGTTGATCCGGAGGTCCTTAAAGCGGCCCAGAAGGATCCTGACCGTTTCCCGAATCTGGTTGTACGGATTTCTGGCTGGTCGGCGCGTTTTGCATCCCTTTCCAAAGAATGGCAGGATATGATTATCCAACGGACAAGTCTGGAGCTGCTTTGATATGATATCCGGACTGGTTTTTGATCTTGCTCGTTTTTCATTGAATGATGGTCCCGGGATTCGCACCGTGGTTTTCCTGAAAGGCTGTCCGCTTCGCTGCCGCTGGTGTCATAATCCGGAATCTCAGAGAGCGGAGAAAGAACTACTGTTTGATTCCGCAAAATGTGTCGTATGCGGGAGATGTGTTGCAGTGTGTGCCCATGGGTGCCATGAGATCCATGGGCGGAAGCATCTGATCAGACGGCAGAATTGTGTCTAGTGCGGCCATTGTGCTGAAGTCTGCCTTCCGCAGGCTCTGACGCAGGTAGGGTCATGGATGAGTGTTGAGGATGTCATCTGTGAAGCCCGCAAAGATGATGATTATTATGGAACAGATGGAGGTCTTACACTTTCCGGCGGAGAACCTCTTTTTCAACCGTATTTTTCCTTAGAATTGTTGAAAAGCGCATGCCGTGAATCATGGAAGACCGCTATTGAGACAAGTGGTTTTGCCAGTTGGGAGGTCATTGAACATCTGATGCCGTTTGTCGATTTGTGGCTTTACGATCTGAAATGTGCTGATCCGGAAAAACATTTTCATTTGACTGGACGTTCAAACAAATGTATTCTTGACAATTTACGGCATCTTGATGCCTGCGGGGGCCGGATAGAATTACGTTGTCCGCTGATTCCGGGGAAAAATGATTCAGACAGAGATCTTCAGAAAATTATGCAAATTGCAGAAAAGCTACGGAATATCACTGGAATACGGCCGGAACCCTACCATCCGTTCGGCGCAGATAAACTGCTTTATCTGCGCCGCCGGAAAAGGGTGGAACGGATACCGAATCAGGAGGATCTCCGTCGTTATGAAAAATTTTTTCATGGAA
>CASERY010000149.1 GCA_949290385.1 uncultured bacterium
TGGATATGGAGGACTGGCGAAACGGCAAATGTGAAGCCAAAACAGTCCTTGCATTGCTCAAGAGTCTTGAAAACTTTGTGAAACTTGAGGCGGATCTGCTTGCCGCTCACGAAGACTATTCCATGTATGACGCTCTTAAACTGCTGGAAAAGAAGCATGAGACAAATCCGAACTTTGAAAAGACTCTGAAAGGAAACGGAGAAAATTCCTATTGTCGCTCCTACATCAGTGAGCTTTTCAGCGGCATTTATCTGAAGGAAATGAAAGTCTACGCTGACTGGATTTCCGCAAAGATTAAGGCGGATGATCATTCTCCCTGGGAACGTCCTGAAGATTTTGATGTAAAGGAAAAAGCCATTCAGGATGAGTTTTACAAAACTCCGCTTAAAAAGCTGGCTCCTGATCATGCCAAGGCGTTCAAGGATCTGCCTTCCACGTTGAAGAAACTTGATTCAGAATCGGAAAAAATTGTAGGAAAAAAGGCGTATCAGGCAGAATGTGAAACAGACATAACAAGAAATAAAAAATTGATATTTCTGTTTTTTTCTGAAGTACAGTTTCTTCAAAAATTGCTGCTTGTTCTTAGTATTGGAGTCTGGGCTGCATTTGCAATGCTGAAAATAGCAGATTTAAAACCTGTTCTGCTTCCTGCCCGTTCGGATTTCCCAACGGGGAAGGAGCCGTAACGAGTTTAATCATTCTGAAAATATCAATGATTTACGGAGTATCGTAGTAATGTCTGAATGGAAAGCCGGATTTGATTATTCCTGTGCGGAAGCAGCGTTCGCTGTTCTTGATGAAAACAATCAGGTTGTATTTGATGAATATCTTACATTGCAGAACAGAAACGCTGCAGAGCTTCCCCTTTGGCTGGAAAGTACTCTTGCAGACCATAAACTGACACTCAATGACATCACGGAGTGGAGTGTCGGTGCAGGTCCGGGCTCCTTTACGGGTCTTCGTCTTGCCTCCTCCTTCGTAATGGGCATTGCTTTCCGGAGAAATGTAAAGCGTCGCTGTGTTTCTACAGCATCCGCCATTGCCAGTACTGCAAAACTCACAGATCAGCATGTTTTAACGCTTTATGACGGCAAAAAAAACGAAATCCTCGGATTCGGACTGGAATATGCCGGGGGTTATTATCAGGACGATCATTTCACTTGTGTCATTCGAACCCCTGAAGATCTTGACAAAGCTTTGGAACATTATACAAAAGCAGCCTAGCTTGCCAAAGATTATGAAGCCGTGCGCAAGGTTCTTGGCGACACTGCAGCATCTCAAAAGGTTTTAAAGGTAGACCATCTTTCTGCAGTTCCGCTGATTCTGGCCTGCCCCGGCGATTTCAGCAGAAAACTGACGGATCTTGTCTATCTGCGTCCTGCTGTCTTTGTGGAACCCCGTCCCATCCGTACCAATGTTTGATCTAAAAAGATGCTCTCCGGAAAATCGGCAATATGTGCAGCAGTGCCACGCCAGAGCATTCAAGTGTATCCGCATTGTTAACAGTATGTACACTGGTATAAAAGGCTGCTGAAGCAGACAGAAAGAAAATCTATCTTCTTCCCGGAATTCATGGTTTTTCTTTTCTGTTTATGTTTTGATTGCAGGCTTCCTGTACAAACGGAACTGTAAGTAAATTCATTTTGAATCCTGAATTGCGAAAAGGTTCCATTTCGCCCCTGCATACCTTGGATGGTTTTCTTCATTCTCCAGTACGTTGAATACAATTCAAAACAAAAACGTTTCCTGTGGGATTTCTATTTTTTTCTTTCTTCAAACTGCGAGCTTCCAAAAACAATCCTTCATAGGATTGGATATAGATTAGAAATTGAAAAAAGTTTTTTACAGAATCTGCATTGTATTTCCTGTCATTTGGGTTATTTTTCAGAGAAAGACATCTTTCAGATTCAATGTAGGCTGAAAGATTCCCATATTCTGTAAAAGCAACAGGAGCTTTATACATGTTCAAGATCCTTGTTCCCAGAAACGAAGGTATCTATAAAATTGCCGCTGATGAATTCACATCGTTTTGGAAGAAAATAACGGGCAGACGGCTTTCCATCACGGAAAAGGACGATCTCAAAAGTGATCTCATTGTCATGGGATCGGATGCAGTCAATGCCTTTACACACAGTAAAATCATTGAAAAGGTCATTCCGCAGTTCCAGATACGGAGC